>DATEDU010000171.1:0-44698 GCA_035281525.1 Pyrinomonadaceae bacterium
GTCACAGCTTGTCTCAAGTGCAACAACCGGAAGGGCAACCGAACTCCGGAAGAAGCACGTATGCCGTTGCTGACTACGCAGACGGCGCTGCGTGTGAAGCTCGAACGTGTTGTGCTTTGTCACTATGCAGAGGCGCGGGCCGAATGGCGCAAGTACTTGTTCATGGACATGCATGACGACCGTGATGTCATGGATAGAGTCGAGCGCGAGAGACGACGCGCCTAAGGCATTGCCGATGAATGCCAATTGCCGGCGGAAGGAGGTGATCCGGCTAAATCAGCAGTCGACAATTGGCATCGGCAATCTTTTTAGGTCGGATAGCTGAGATGGATTAGCGCGGGCCTGAAAAGCCCGACAGGTTGGTTCGATACCAACTCCGACCACCATCAGCGTGTTTAGAGTTTCGGGTTCCGAGTTTCGCGTTTTGTAAACGAGCGTCTGTCTTATAACTCCGAACGCAAAACGCGAAACTCGAAACCGATACATCCGCCCGAGTAGCTCAATTGATGGAGCGCTGGTCCTACAAACCAGAGGTTGAAGGTTTAAGTCCTTCCTTGGGCACCAGCTTCGCAGTTGAGAGTTTACGGTTTCGAGTTTGAGTTTAAGCGAAAAGCATTAACTCGAAACTCAGAACTCAGAACTCGAAACTGATTTTATCGGGGCGTGACTCATCCCGGCAGAACGGCGACTGTCCGGGAGCGTGGAGTTCGAAGAGGCGTGTCGGCCTCACGCCCCGTCCACATTGCATACGTCTCAGTATTCGACCTGAGAAGATTGGCGATGTAGCTCCAACTGGCAGAGCAGCTGTCTTGTAAACAGCTTCGTGTGAGTTCGAATCTCACCATCGCCTCCATCGCTACAGGAGTCTCGAGTCAGGAGTCTGGAGTCACGAGTCAGGAAAGTAAAGTCTGAAGTCGGCAGTCAGAGTGAAGCGCTCCTGTCTTCTGACTCCTGACTCTCGACTCCAGACTCCTGACTCGAGACTTTGAGGGGCCCGCGTTCCCGGCATCGGTCTTCTAAACCGAACCGCAAGAGCTGGGCGGAACGGCATGAGGTTCAACTCCTCCGCGGGCTTCCATTCACAGGAACGGAGACAGGGTGACACGGAGACGCGGCGAACACCGGGTCTCTCCTTGTCCGCATCGGCGCGTTGTATATGGCTGTGTAGCTCAAACGGAGAGAGCAAGCGTCTCATAAGCGCGAGGTTGGTGGTTCGACTCCACCCACAGCCAGATCATTTTCCATTTATCATTTCCCATTTCTCATTTGTCATTTATGAACGACGAAATGTCACGAATAGTCCCCACGACATCACACAAAATGACAAATGGTAAATGGAAGATGATAAGTGGAAAATGATAAATGCTTGGGGCTGGTGATGTAACTGATAGCATAGAAGTCCTGCAAACTTCTTGTGAGGGTTTGAGTCCCTCCCGGTCCACCAAATCGAAAGCATGAAGGATGAAGGCGGGACACGGAGACACGCGGACGCGGGGACACGGGGATCAGTAACAAGCTTTGCTCCGCGTTCCCGCGTCGCCCTGTCACCGCGTCCTTCATCCTTACTCTGTGGCGTAGCCAAGTTGGTAAGGCACCGGATTGTTAATCCGGCTATCGAAGGTTCGAATCCTTCCGCCACAGCCAGACTCATTACCGATTGGCAATTGCCGATTGGTCGCACGGAACTGGCTGTTCGTCCGAACGGACAATCGGAAATCGGCAATGCAATCGGCAACGTTGTTGGCCCGGAGCTCGAGTGACAGAGCAGCGGCCTTTTAAGCCGTGAGGTGCGGGTTTGAGCCCCGTCGGGTCAACCAAACGCGGTGTAGCTCAACGGCAGAGCACTCGATTGATAATCGAGCGATGTCGGTTCAATTCCTTCCACCGCGACCAGTCGCACGATAGAGAAAGTCTTTTGCGGGATGGTGCAACCGGCAGCATGTCGGGCTTTGAACTCGAAGATGAAGGTTCGAATCCTTCTCCCGCAGCCAGTTTGAAGTTAGACTCCGTCTCCCAATCTTTAAAATTCGCTCAGATAGCGTTTTAACTGCAATTACAGGTACTTCGATTCATTTTAGGTCACAAGAGGATTCTATTTTTGAGGTGAACGAAAATGAAGTTAGCAGAAGCACTAATTCTACGCGCTGATTGCCAGAAGAGGTTCAACCAACTGAAGGCAAGACTGGTTACAAACGCGAAGATTCAAGAAGGCGATCAGCCTGCGGAAACTCCACAGGAGCTAATCGCTGAGCTGGGTCGCGTTTCGGCAGAACTGCATGATCTAATCAAGCGCATCAACAAGACTAACTCGGCGACAGCGCTTTCAACAGGTGGAACAATCTCGGACGCACTGGCCGAGCGTGATGTCATTGCGTTACAACGTGCTGCTTACGCGGAACTGGCGCAGGCAGCTTCGATCAATGTAGGTCGCTATACTCGTTCCGAGGTTAGGTACATCTCGACTATTGATGTCGCGGCGATCCAGAAGCGTGCGGATGAGCTGGCGAAGAACTATCGCGATCTTGACGCACGTATTCAGGGACTCAACTGGAAGACTGAACTAGTCGAGTAATCGATGCAGTTGGTAGTCGGAAGGTGATAGGGGCGAGCACAAACCCGCCAACTGGGAAAGTTGGATTGCGTGGAAACACGCCTCATTGGTGGCGCGAGGGGCCGCGTCATTTGGGTTCGACTCCCAGATGACAAATTATGCCCAGTAAAGTCACAGGGGCACAGCGCATTGTCAATGTAACTACCGCGTGCTGATCTGTTTCATCCGGCGAGGGTGGGTAAGGGGCAAACTGCATCGTATAATTCCGACCTTGGCACAGTTAAGGAATGCTTTCTAAGTTATTGTCGAACTTGCCCGTTCTGAAACGGCCGCAGACTTGTGAAGCCTGCGGCCAGCCTTTCGCTTGCGAGTTTTCACTGGGGCACGGCTGCTGGTGCACGGAGGTTAAAGTAAGCGAGGAAACACGAGCTCAACTGAGTAGTCGCTACCGGAGTTGTTTGTGTCGCTCCTGTCTTGAAAAAGCAGAATCGCAGTACCAGGCAGCGAAAGGCACCTCACTCCAATGAACGATCTGAAGTCTTTTCCGCGCCGAATTATCTGCCTCACCGAAGAGACTACTGAAGCGCTTTACCTATTAGGCGAACAGGACCGCATTGTCGGCGTCTCGGGCTACACGGTGCGTCCGCCAGAAGCCCGGCAGAAGCCAAAAGTCTCAGCTTTCATCAATGCGAAGTTCGACAAGATTTTGGCGCTCAATCCCGATCTGGTCTTCGCGTTTTCCGATCTGCAAGCCGATATCGCAGCGGAGTTGATCCGGCGCGGCATAACTGTGTTCACCTTCAATCAGCGCAGCATTGCCGAAATCATGGAGATGATCCTGACCATCAGTCGCATTGTCGGCAATGAAACGAAAGGTGAGGAACTGACCGCGACCTTGCAGAATGAGTTGGATTCTATTTCTGATTCAGCATCTCGGTTTTTGTATCGTCCGCGTGTCCTGTTCGAAGAATGGTATGAGCCTCTCATTTCAGGGATCCGCTGGGTGGACGAATTGATTGAAATTGCCGGCGGTCTGCCGGTGTATCCGGAGTTGCGTCAGCACCAAAGTGCGAAGGACCGAATCGTAAACCCGGCCGACGTGATTGCGCGCGATCCGCAAGTGATTATCGGGTCGTGGTGCGGTCGACAAGTTAAGAAGGATTTGATCCGCGCACGCGAAGGGTGGGCCAACATCAGTGCCGTTCGCGATAATCATCTGTACGAAGTGAAGTCCGCATATATTCTTCAGCCCGGTCCCGCGGCTCTCACTGAAGGGCTGCGCCAACTTCACGCAATCCTGGCCCACACGGTTAATCACGAGGTCGATCCATCGCTTCGTCCCAAAGAACGCTGCGACGCCAACCTCAACCTCGCCGCCTGACTAAGGAGACCCTGTGTTCGAAAGCAGCTGTACAGCAGGCTTTGGGTTCTGTTTCAGATAATCCTTGATGAACTGGTCGGCCTCGGCACCCACTTGCGCCTTCAGCATGGCGCTTTCTCCAATGTCGTAGTTGCCAACCGTGTAGGTTCCCCAGGTTGAAACAGTCAATTCTATGGACGAATCCCGAGACAATCGGACTTTTTGAAACAAGTTCGATTGCGTAACAACCGGATACACGTGACCGTTAGGCTTATCCAAAACAATCTCAATCTGGAAGCGAGGAGAACCAGGTGTGCTCTCAATCTCCTGCGCAAAGCGGACCAACGGCACCCCTGCCTTAATGAATCTCGCTTCGACATCATCTTGCAGGACCTTCTGCAGCGCGCTCCGTTTATCGCGACCCAGCACTTCATCTCTCGCAAAGTTGACACGCACATTTACCCCTGATAGACCGTGTAAGCCGTCCAGGTCTATTGGTGGGAGGACCATCTGGCCCTGCGCGCGGCCAATTACCAATAATGCAAATGCGAGACTGTAGATAATCTTCTTCATATTTACCTCGGTTGACTGCAATAGGACGGCCTAATTCCTTTGCGTTCTACCTACTGGCGAAGAAGATAGACATCCCACGCCCAACGACCAATAGACGAGCGATATATACCTTCAACCTTGCCGCGGAAACGGAACCTATTGCCGTATTGATCAGTTCGGCCGGCTTCTCGATAGTCCAGTGAGATGGAAACAATGCCTAAATCCTGCATAAGCTGCAGTTCAGATAACTCCGATACGCCATTGTGGTTCAAGTCTTGCCAGAGACGCAGTGAGACAAAGATTGCATCACGCGTATCGATCACGCCGTCTGCGTTGCCGCCATTGCTTAACTTATCGTATTCAGCCAGCGCTCTAAAACCATTTCGTTCATTTGACGGTGCGGCGGGCTGAGGGGTGAAATTGCCAAATAGTTCTTTCCCATCATTAATCTGGCCGTCGCCGTTGCGATCGAGCGCCAGCCAAGCATCGTCTGATCCTCCCGAAGTCCACGAGAGCATCTCACTATTTCCATCGGCATTCATGTCGAATCGTACTCCGTTACCGACGTCGGTAAGATCGATTCCGGTTCCATTGACATCGATCAATATAGGGCTGTATTCACATTGGCAGTTCGCCGCATCCCAGTATCCTGAGAAATGTCCAAAACTGCACTCGGGACTCGGAACGCAAGGCCCCGTATTTTCAGTATAGTCACCGTTGGCCCCAGCGTGATTACCAGGTGTCCCGGGATCGCCTGGATCTCCGAATCCCAAATTAGGCTGCGTAGTCCCAGCGGGACCAGTTGCCCCTTGAATATTTCCAGAACAATTAAGGTTTGTACCTCCATTGCCGGGCGTTCCGGCTGAGCCAGATGCTCCAGGAGGCCCGCCCGGACCACCGTCTCCTAGCAGGCCAGCAGGACCACCATTCTCAAAATGGTTTATGACCCCAATGAAATTACCAGGTATTGTAACTGTAATATGTCCACCAGGTCCGCCATTGCCCCCTAATCCTCCGGGGCCACCTTTCCCCCCTTTACCGCCGCGACCGCCAGTACCTCCCTGACCGCCGTTTCCCGGCGGACATGAGCAACTTGCTCCTGTGCCTCCATGGCCACCCTGTGCGGCCTGCCCTCCAACTCCCCCACTGCCTCCCGTGCCTCCTTTGCCACCTCCTCCACCCTTTGCGCTAAACGTGTAGAAGCCGCCTATGGTCTGAATATGATGGGACTGATTTCCAGCAGGCCCGCCGGTGAAGCCTTGACCCCCGGCGCCGCCAATACCGCCGGTTCCACCATTCGCGCCTGGGAACCCCTGCAAGCCGTTGACACCTGAACCCGAACAATCTCCGTTATCCCCAGGAAGCGACGGATCAGGTGAGCCAGGCGCTCCTGTAGATCCGATCATGCCAGTCGGCCCTTGCTCCCCGTGTGAGCCGTCTGTGTTGTTTTGCAGAGGTACTCTGTACGCCGCCTTTATGAAACCTACCCGCGCGACCGTCTGGTTTTTCTGTTTCTCAAGCCACTCCTTATAGCCTTCTCCATCAGTGATTACCGTAATCCGTCCGCCCTGAATTAGGCGCGGGACCAAACGTGTAGCGGCATTTGGACCCTTGTAACCCACTTGAACAAGAGGAAGATCTGGTTGCTGCTCTTGTTTCGCCTTGCGCCTTGCCGTTTCAAGCGTCGTACCCAGCAATCCCCATGTTCCGATCGCATAGACAAAAATATCGTGGCTTCCCTTGATCACGGCATTGCTACCTTCATGAACGATCAGTCGCGCAATGATCACTGTATCTTCGGTTAATTCGACATGTTCCGGTAAATAAAGAGTGTCCGCGAGTTGTACACCCGCCAACTGCTTTCCCAATCTGCGCTCAACTTGCATCTCTTTCATCTGTGCAAATGCTGGGGCTAACCGCTTTCGCCAATCCGGTTGTAGCAACTGCTCGACGTCGAAGGGCACACCTTTCTGCTCGAGCAACTCCTTTGCTCTTTGAAAGATCCGTCGTTCGCGTGTGTGGTCGATCGTAGATTGTCTAATGTGTTGGGTAGTGTGGGTTTTCGAGGGCCTATTGAGGTCACCAGTTGAAATAAGCGTTAAGGACAAGCTTAGTGAAAGGATAAGCTTCATATTCTCCTCCGTGAGTTTGAAAGCGAGGGGTGCGCATGGGACTCTTCAACGTTGGGCTCAAGCGTGGTTAACGAGAACGGCGAGGAGCCTCTTTAATAAAGGACGACTTTGGGACCACCTTACTAGAACACCATTCGAGGTCGGCTCGGACTATACGCCTCTGCGACAGCTCAGTCAATGAGTTTTGTCGATCGCATCGGACTCCTTGCTGGGACTTGATCGTTACTGGAACCTGGTGACTCGTTGCATGAGGGCGGTGAAGCGGCGGTCGGAGCGAACTCCATCGAGTCTAGGGTCCACGTCGAGCCAGATTAATCCGCCGGACCGCTCTTCGTAAGCTTTCTCCAGCCACTTAAACGTCTGCTCTCTATCGCGCAGGCCGGCATAAACTGTTGCCATCCAGTAAGGTGGAACATAAGCTGACGATGATAACTCCTCCAATTCTTTGAGGATCGTCAGCGCTTCGACTCTCTTACCCATAACAGCGTAAGCATGCGCGAGCGCAGCTTTGTAAACCGCGCCTCCGCCCGATAAACCCATCGCCTTTTGGAACTCGGCAACAGCTTCTTCAAACATCCCTTTCTGCTCATAAGCTAATCCGAGCCCCCAGTGCGCCTGTTCGAACCTGGAGTCTATTTCTAACGCCCTGCGTAATTGGTCAACAGCCAAATCGTATTGGCGCGCCCAGTGATACTGCCAGCCCAGGTTCATATGCGCAGGGAGTGATAGTGGATCAATCTCTGTCGCGCGCTTTGCCTTGGCAATTGATTCACTAGTCTTTTTTCTTGTCATTAAAAGATGAGAGTACCACTGGTGCGCGGGCGCATAATTCGGATTCAGCTCAATGGCTCGTTGGAATCCTCGATCAGCTGCCGCCCAATCCCAATCGTAGTAAAGCCTGACGAACGCCAATGAAGTGTGAGCTTCGGCGAGCGAATCGTCGATGTCCAGGGCTTTCATAGCCGCCGCCTTTGCTTTAGGCATTGCATCGCCCGGCGGCAACACGGCGATGCCAAAGGCTCCGAGAAAATTGTACGAATCCGCCAGCCCTGCGTAAGCCAGGGAGTAGCTCGCGTCCAACTCAATCGCCTGCCGGAAATAATCGACACCTCTCCTCATCCCCTCTTCCGTGCGCTTGTTCCAGAAGTAGCGGCCTCTCAAATAGAGTTGGTAGGCTTCATCAATCTCTGTCGGACGGCGGGCGAGGCGCTGCTCCTCTTCGCTCGTCATCCGCAGTCGTAACCGCTCGGACACATCGCGCACAATCTCGCCTTGCATCCCCAGGATGTCGCCGAAGCGTCGAGTGTATTGCTCGCCCCAGAGATGCGTGTTGTCGCGCGCATCAACCAGCTCGAGGCTAATTAATAAATCCTCGCCACGCCGAGCGATTCTGCCTGTTAAGACGGCTTCTACACCAAGCTCGCGGCCAACAGTTGGTGCCTCTACGTGCCTACCTTTGTAACGAAACACAGAGTTGCGTGCGATTACTTTCATACCGGACAACTGCGATAACTTATTAATGAGCGCCTCGGTGACGCCGTCGGAAAGATATTCCGTGTCTGCGTCCGCCCCAACATTGGCAAAAGGCAACACCGCAATTGAATCTATCTTTGTCCTGCTGCTTGGTCCTTTAAACCAGTAAACCCCTATTGCGATCGCCACCAGCACTGCCAACGCGACCGCAACAAGCAGTATGCGGGGTACTGAGACGTTCCACTTTACGCGTGTGCTTTCTTTGACATCCTGTGCTGTTGACTCAGCCATGCTATCGCGTTGGAGGTTCTTTAAGTCGATAACAAGATCTTGCGCGGTTTGGTATCGACGTTCTTTGTCCTTCTCCAAACACTTGCGGATGATGCGTTCAAGCTCCTGCGGGATAGCGTAGTTGAACCTACTTATCGCTTCCGGTTGCGAATGCGCGATCTGGTCTATAGTCTCGTTTGCCGTTTGTCCCATGAACGGACGCCTGCCAGTTGCCATCTCATACAACACGGCGCCTAAAGAGAAGATGTCCGTGCGATGATCCACTTCGCGTCCAAAGGCCTGCTCCGGTGACATGTACGCGAGCGTGCCTAAAATTACACCAGGGCTGGTTTTAAGCGCGGTGGAAACATCACTCGCTCCGGCTTCGGTGTTTGCGATCGTGATTTTGGCTAATCCGAAGTCAAGCACTTTGGCTCCGGCATGCGGTGTGACAATGATGTTCGACGGCTTGATGTCGCGATGCGTAATACCTTTCGAGTGCGCTGCAGCGACCGCATCAGCAGCCTCGACACCAATTCTGATGATTTCATCTTTGGAAAGCGGGCGGCCGTTGATGTGAGTGTCGAGCGTTCGACCTTCAACGTACTCCATAGCAATGAAGTGCGTGCCGTTAGCTTCTCCGACGTCATATATATGAACGATGTGCGGATGATGCAGGGCCGCAGCGGCACGCGCCTCATGAATGAAGCGTCGCATCCGGTCTCGCTCGTGAGATACAGCGGCTGGCAGAATTTTTAGCGCGACTGAACGACCAAGTCGTTTGTCTTCGGCGAGGTAAACTTCGCCCATCCCGCCGGCGCCGAGCTTCTTGAGAATCCTGTAATTGGAGATTGACTCGCTCACTCACTTATCCCAAGATTCTGGCTTGACTAGTTTCGAAAACTTCCGTTTCAAATGTTGAGACTTGCGCACACTCTAGCACCGTTGATGCGATCAAGCGTAAAACTAACTTGCTTTAGCTACTGACTCTTCTTAAGCCAAAACATATCTCGCATCGTGTAGCTTGAACGTGATCTGTCCGTCGTATCTACATACCGAGGTGAAATGAACGACGAGTGTGGTTCATAACCTAAACGGTTTTCCTCAATCCTCTGAAGCTGTCCACCTTTAACCTGTGTCTTAAACGTTTTGACCGGCTGGCCGTTTGCTTTAACCACGACGGCAATTTCGCCGTTTAGCTTGAGGATGTCTCCGAGCGTGAGCCACTTGTTCTTCGGCAGCGTTGGCATGTACATCTCATGACGTTCATAGAAATACCAATCGACGGTATCAGGAACGACTGGCCCTCGGCTGGCAGCAATTTCCTTACCATTAGCCAGCACATGAACTGTGACTCTCGGCTGTCGCATTCCCGCGGGCAGTTCTCGGGTGCTCATCCACCAATTGAACTGCAAATGAGCGTCCGGGTCATCTGTGATGACTGCGAGAAAAGCCAAATCTCTCCATGGGCCTTCGCGGATAAATGTCTTGCCGGGCTTAAAAGGGTCGCCACTGACTTGCTCCTTCAAGCTGAACGGAAGTTTAGTAATAGTCTCGCCGCCAATCTTGACAGCCATCACAAAATCACCGCTCTGAGCGACTACCACATTGCCAGGGTTACCGATTGCAGGACGAAATATCGCGAACGCGGGAAAGTTCTCTAACCGTTCGAGGCGAAGCGGGACGCTGGCGACGACTTCACCGCTTGGCTTCGTGACCATAAACGTGGCCGGCTCGTTACCCGTGGGTGGAAAAACGACTTCGAGTCCCTCCACGAGGAAACCTCCGGTGGCTTCGTAAAACCGCATTGACATTAGTGATTCGTACTCGATCGCCGGTCTATATGTTTGACCGACTGTCTTGTACTCGATAGCCGGCCCAAAGCCAGCGATCATAAGTAAAAGCAAAACCGAAGCGATCACGAACAGTTTTATTAATCTGATCACGTTTCGCATCCCAGTGGTCCTCACCGTAATTAGATTTTCTGCCGACTGTCGAAAAGCTTGAGGAGTGAGGTGGCGCACAAACCTAAACGAAACCAACGCGCGAGGCGGCAAGGTATCACTTCGACTCGGTTAGTATCAACACATACCGCGACTAGCCTAAATTCTTTGAGCCCGCGAATCCAAAGTGCTACAAAAAATGGCCGAGGCCCGGCAGGGCTGACCGCCCAAATCACGAGCAACGAGCCAGTCAATTGAACGGAAAAAGCGTTCTCGGAGCGCTTAATTCGGCGCGTCACTTTATCTTTTTGATTTCCCGAACGCCGATGTAACCTGCCACCAACAAATCAAATCCGATGCAGCCTGCGATATACCAATGCGGCACGAAGGGAGTTGAAGCTCCGTGCAAACCCGCGTCCCAAACGACGTGCAAGGCCCAGCCAACCGCCAAAAACCAGCCTGATTTTTTAAGACCCAGCCAAGCGAAGAGGGCATAAACCAGCACACCTAGAAGTTCGATAATTTTCCATGCAACTGAGTCGGAAAAAACTCCGAACCCAACATAAATTAACGCCGCAACTACTAGACCAACTGCTAATATCCGCTTTTCTTTGGTGAAATTGACGCTGCGTCTGGCAAGCAGGATAAAACCAATTGCCAGGATCACCCCAATGATCAGTTCAATCAAAATTTGCATTTAGGTTCGCTGCAACCCGTCTCATTAGTAGGTATACCGTGGCGTGAGATACGTGCGACTGCTTACATCGTCTAATTGTCCGTTATCACGAACAACTAACTCCGATGAAAAGATTTATAACTCATTTGGCTGTGTACTTTACAACCAAAGCCCAGATCGTACCAGGCACAAGACTCTTAAATTCGAAACAACTCAGATCTCCCAAACGACGCTTGAATTCTTTTTATTTGGCGTAAAGCTCAAGCATGGATTGGATATTCTGTCCGCAATGCCGGACAAAATACCATTAGTCTTCACATCAGACCCGCTCGTGGCTAAATTGTGAAACATAGATTTAGTTTGCCCTCGGATATAAGAGGCAAATGATCGCAACTTGGGCTGCAGATCCCTGTGCATCTCAAGAACTCTCCTCCCGCAACCCATACTTTCTAACGTTATGTAGGTTAATCACGCCCAGACCGAGGCAATACCCGGCAAAAGATCTGACTACGTGGTCACCCATTTGGACGAACCATAGTTCATCGTACTTTGGAGAAAGAAATGTCACCCATTCGGAATCTAAAGTCACTCAGGGAGAGTCGCAAAGTAACAATCCGCGAAGTTGAATTGGAGAGTCGGAGGATTGCGGAAGCTAAAGGCGACAAGAGATTCTATATTTCTAATACACGGCTCAATCAGTTGGAGAACGATTCCTTGTCAGAGCCTAGCCTTTGGAAATTGTTCAGTCTTAGCGCGATCTATAACGTTAGCATCACAGAACTAATGCGACTCTACAATGTGGATGCAGATGAAAGCGATAAATACAACTTGATCGCAAGTCCAGATCGAACGCAGCTGTTGTCCAGTAGGCCAGAGCCTTTCCGTGTGGCTGAATCCTTAGAACACTATGTGACAGCCCCCGATAAAACCATGCTTCTTCCCACAAATGATTCCAGGGCTAACAGCAACGTTGACTTACCAATCCCAGATCAAGAAGACGAACATATTTCCTACGGCTACATAGGACTAGACGATTTCACTATGTACCCTCTAATCCGGCCGGGATCATTCGTCATGATTGATACTCGTGAGAGCAAATTGCCACTCATTGCCGGGCGCAATGAGTATCAACGACCAATCTACTTCATTGAACTCAGAAACGCATATGCGTGTGGATGGTGTGACTTGCAGGGAAATCAATTACTACTCGTTCCGCATCACTCGTCGCCTGTCGGTATCAAGCGCTTCGTTTACTTAAAAGAGGCCGAGGTCATAGGGCGATTGATAAAGTACAGCACACCATGCATTGATCAGCGTGCAGAGATTCAGAAACTTGCAAAACGCGGAAGCGAAAGAGCGATGAGGCACTAATATCGAGGTGAGTTGCCAGGAGTGCTCATGGCTGGTTGATGATTGAAAAGCGCAATTAAAACTTAAACGTATAACGCTGCCCCACTAAGACCAATGAGTGCAGATCGTCACCCTGAGATAAGATGGCTCACAGCACAAATAAGACCTTTCTTGCGTTTGCACGTTGCCAGCTATTTCTGCATCGGATTGGCAAGCATTTTCGTCCTGATTGATCCACTTATTGTTAGATTCTTGATCGATGACGTAATTCCTCAACGACGCTTTGCCTGGTTGCCAGGTATTGCCCTCGCGTTTTTCATCACCTATGCGGGACGGCTTGTGTTCGATAGCATTGCGGCAATGCTTAATTTCCGCGCCTCGCAACGGATGAGCTTTCAAATCAGGTTAGCGCTGTTGCGCCATTTGCAGCGTCTCTCGGCAGAATATCATGATAACAAGCGCGTCGGAGATACCCTGCATCGTCTGCAAGTTGATGTTGAGCAAGTCGGCACTCTCTCTACCGAAGTCATCCCCAACATTCTGCACACAGTGATGGTCTTTGCACTGGTCATGACAACTATGCTTGTCCTGAACTACCGATTGACGATTATTGTGATACCGCTGGTTCCTATGTTTCTGCTCGTGCGCCGCCGATTTCACAACCGTTTGCGGCAAGCGTCGGACTCCGTCCAGGAACAGGCTGGCAAGGTGGTCGCCTTTCTCGAGGAACACTTGTCATCAATAACTCAGGTGCAATTACTCTCGTGCGAGCTTAGGGAGGCGCGGCGGTTTGCCCGTCTGTCGAGCAGTGCCGTTCGCGCACAGATAAAACGAAGACGAATTGAGCTGTTTTTCAGTTCATTGCTGGCACTGATCATCGTCATTGGTACGGCAAGCGTGCTCTTGTTTGGCGGATATCAAGTAATGGTTGGAACGCTTACCGCTGGGGGCTTGGTAGCTTTTTACGGTTACACGGTGCAACTGTTTATTCCACTCTATGGTGTCGTAGATATTTATTCCAAGCTGCAGCGCGCCGGTGCAAGCATTCGCCGCCTTATGGAGATCACGCAAGCTGAAACGATCGTGCGGGACTCTCCCGGTGCTTTAGTGCTTCGCCCGAATGCTTCGGGATCGATTGAGTTACGAAATGTAGTTTTCAGTTATCCCTCTGAAAGACCTATCTTGAGTGGCATCAATTTGCGAGTAAGTTCGGGCGAAAGAGTAGCGCTTGCTGGAGTCAGTGGGAATGGTAAAACCACGATTGCGCGGCTTGTCGCGCGACTTTACGAGCCTCGCAGTGGCGCGGTCCTGGTGGATGGCATTGACGTTCGACAAATCCAACTGAAGAGTTTGCGTTCCTCCATAGTTTTCGTTCCGCAAGAGCCGGTATTGTTTGATATGACACTCAGCGAAAACCTACGATACGGTAATGCCCACGCAAGCTGGGAGGAACTGGAACGAGTGGCTAAGCTCGCGCAGCTGGAGAGTCTGATTCAAAGACTGCCGTGCGGCTGGGATGAGCCGCTGGGGCCGCGGGGCAATCGACTCTCTGGTGGTGAACGCCAACGAGTGGCCTTAGCGCGGGCGCTGCTTCAGCACCCGCGAATTTTGATCATGGACGAATGCACGTCCGCATTAGATGCGCCTACGGAGAAATCGCTATTGGACGCTCTCGATAATTATCTCTGCGATGTCACAACAATCATTATTTCTCATCGGCCTTATCCCTTGCAGTGGGCGGATCGTGTCATTTCAATGAGCCAAGGAATTATCATTGAGGAAAATGGCCAGCGCCCCGCGACAGAAATCACGACAATCGATTCCGCACTTCCCTCACGATAGGTTACACAGGATCCGCCTTGCAAAATTCAAAAAATGTAGCTTGCTCAGTCGACTGAGCAAGCTAATCGTAACTCCCTCACTCTAACTGCATGAAAACAAAAGGTCTGCTCAGTCCACTGAGCAGAAATAAAAATTTTCAATCGTCTACTGATACTTATCGTAGATTCCGCGTGAAAGTGTGAATGGTTTGTACTTCACTGGCTCACCCCCCTCGGAGCCTCATTTACGATTTCTCAGATGTTAAGCCCTGGTTCGAGTACGCAACGGCAACGAGTGGGCAGTCTTCTTTTATGGGAAGAAGGTAGTGCAATGTTCACTCTCAATAGCACTGCGAACCTCGTCTGGAAAGTACTGGAAGCCAGTTCGAATGGGTTAACGGTTGAGAAAATAACAGATTACCTTGAGTCAGAATGTGGACCGACGAACGCTGTATCGCGCCAAGAGATGGAACATGACATTGAAGAGTTGCTCAAGGGCCTGTCTAAGCGTGGATTAATTGTAACTAGGGCAACCAAGTCTGGTCCAATTTACCAAATAAGAAAAGGAATCTTAAGAGTCGAAGATGGGCAATCGACCGGAATGAGTGACAGTCGCTTCAATAGCGTACTGCCAGGACCTTTGCCGCTTCATAAGACGCTGCACGACTTAAAGCTCATTTTAACACCGGCCCTGAGTGATCGAACGCTCGGCGTAACGGCCCTTGAGCAGCTCGGCGAGATCAATAGATATCAATCGGTCATTTATACATTTATAGGATTTCTGTCGTTTGCGGTCTACGACGTTATGCTGAAAACGGTTGGCTTGAATCGAGTTACAAAAATCATCAAACGCTGGCCCACTAAGAAAACCCACACGATGAACGAAACAAAGTTAAAGAGAACGTGTGCTGGTATCGAGCGAGCACGGATTTGGTACCCGAAGAAAGTTATGTGCATGCAACATTCTGCTGTCGTGTGCTTATTACTGCGGCGCCAGGGTCTATGTGCTCAATTTGTCATTGGTGGACGACAAATGCCCTTCAAGTCTCACGCATGGGCTGAGGTGTTAGGAAGTGTGCTGAACGATAATCAGAAAGTGCAACATACGTACAAAATCTTTACCCGATATTAGCGAGCCGAAGTCTAAGCACTTACGTGACGTGCTTTAAATACCTCTGTAGGACTCAGTTGATATGAGCACATTGGGGGGCATCTGCAACTTTGACGGCCGAGTCGTTTCGAAGCAGACGTTATTGTCTTTGGCAGATACGTCAACTCGACGCGAATCAGACGGTGACAGTCATGCGCGGATAGATACGGTGGGCATGATTTACCGCGCATTTCACACAAACCGGGAATCGCGTTTGGAGAAACAACCTCTTGTCACACATGAAGGTCACATACTGACTTGGGATGGACGATTGGACAACCGAGATGAACTCCTCACACAGATTCGAATTGACACATCTGAAGTAAATACAGATGTAACTATCGTCATGGGCGCCTACCACAAGTGGGGTGTGGATTTCCCATTGAAATTGATTGGTGATTTTGCTCTTGCTCTTTATGATTCACACGCTCGCACCCTTATTCTGGCACGCGATCCGATCGGCACCCGCACTCTCTTCTATGATCTAAGTAAACACGAAATTCGCTGGTCAAGCGACCTTAAGCCGCTTCTCCTTCTCTCGCCTGCTTCGTCAGAGATAGATGAGGAGTACGTAACTCAATTTTTAATAAGGTCACCTGGGCCGGATCGATCCCCATACAAACACATTAGACCCGTACCACCAGGCCATGCCCTCGTCATTCGGCACGGGAACGCCCGCCTGCACAGATTCTGGTCTTTGGATCCACAACAACGGCTCCGCTACAAAACCGATGCTGAGTACGAAGAACATTATCGAAGTCTTTTCCATGAGGCTGTGAAATGTCGGCTTAGGGTTGATGGGCCTGTATGGGCTGAGCTTAGCGGAGGGTTGGATTCGTCGTCGATCGTATGCGTGGCGCACCACATTTTGCACGAAGAAGAAGTTCAAGCAACGAACATAGAAACGGTTTCCTACGTGTCGGATGAATGCTCCAGTGCTGACGAAAGAACCTTTATTCGCGATGTCGAGGAAAGACTGGGAATTGCCGGCCATCACATGAAACAAGAAAATTACCAGCTGTTTGCGCGTTTCGATGGTGATGGCGATATCGTAATGCCAAACGTGCTTCACTGTTTTGCGAACCGTTATCAAGCACTTCAAGAGGCAATCTTAAATAGCGGCGCTCGCGTGCTTCTCACTGGACAAGGTGGCGATGAAGTGAATTGTAGTCAGGAATCAGCGACCCCTTTGTTGGCTGACCTGCTGAAGGAGTGCAAGTTAATTAAATTACATAAGACGATTCAACTTTGGAGTCAGGTTTATAAAACACCATATGTTCAACTTTTTTGGGAGGGCCTTCAGCCGCTATTGCCGACGAACATTCAGTCAAGGCTTAGGCCGCGGCCACAGCATCAGGTACCGTCATGGTTTCATCCAAGCTTTGTCTCACGGCTGAATGTGCGTGAGCGTATGCTGGGAACCACAGACGTGTTCGGCTTTTCCTCGCTTAGTGGGCGCGACCAATCTGTAGGTTTTTTGTCAGCAGTGAACTCAATTTCGGCAGGTAGTCTCAGGGAACGTTACCAGCTTGAAGTTAGTCATCCCTACTTACATCGGCCGTTAGTTGAGTTTCTCCAAGCCATTCCATACGAACAACGAGTGCGGCCAGGCGAGGCGCGATCTGTCATGCGTCGAGCATTGCTTGATTTGTTGCCAGAGAGAATAGCCAAACGCAGAAGTAAGGGGGGCATCGATGAGGTTTTGTATCGCGCTCTGGCGCAAGAGTGGCCGCGACTGCGTTCGATGTTTGAAACCGCGAGAGTTGCGAGCCATGGTTATGTTGATAAACAAGCGCTGATCGTGGCGTTGGATCGCGCGCGGCATGGCTATGAGCCCCAGACGGCACACCTGTTTAGAACCATAGCGCTCGAGTTTTGGTTGCGAGCTCTGGAACTTCAGCGTGGATCTAAAGTTAGAAGTGCTGCGTAGTGTCATCGTGACGGATCACGACACGAAGAAGTTCTGTCGCCTAGTAAATGGTGATCGCGGCGGCAAATTTCAGGGAAAGGAGGCAAAGAACCATGACTTACGAGAAACCTGAAGCACTCGAAGTCGGCAGTGCTCAAGATGTTGTTCTTGGTGCGAAGGGTATGAGTGGTTCTGAAGAAGCAGGCGGCTTCAGAATCGTCAATCCACTCACCGAAGTCGACGAGTAAACGATGATGCAAGTATCCGGTCCCTCGCACAAAAAGTTCTGTCGTCTAGTGATCGGTGATCGGGCGGCAAATTCTAGGGAAAGGAGGCAAAGAACCATGTACGAGAAACCTGAAGTACTCGAAGTCGGCAGTGCACAAGACGTTGTTCTTGGTCAGAAGGGTTCGAGTGGTTCTGAAGAAGCAGGCGGCTTCAGAATCGTCAATCCACTCACTGAAGATGAGTAAACCACCATTGCAAATGGCCCGGAGCTCCAAACTTCGGGCCATTTGTTCCGTTAAACAGTAACCATCCCGAACCCCGGATATGTTAAATGGCAGTTCCCAGAAAAGGCAACCCTCGTATGAGCGATACACAATCGAGCAGTTTATGGGAACGACCGAAATACTCGGCGGATCATTTTCAGCCAATGAAGACCAAGTACTATTCACAAGCAATGAAACGGGAGTCTTCAACGCGTATACCCTTCCAATTACTGGCGGAAAAACCCGCCAAGTGACGCACTCCACGACAGAATCGACATACGCACTTTCCTATTTCCCTGAGGATAATCGAATACTGGTTCAGCGCGATCATGGCGGTGACGAAAACAATCACTTATTTCTAATCGGGATCGACGGACGCGAGAAAGATCTAACTCCTGGCGATAAGGTTAAAGCTCAATTTCATGGATGGAGCCATGACGGTAAAGCGTTCTATTACCAGACCAATGAACGTGATCTGAGGTTCTTCGATTTATTCAAGATGAGTGCCGCGAGTCTTGCGCCGACGCTGCTCTATCGAGACATTGTCGGCTATCAGTTTGGCTGTATCTCTGGTGATGAACGTTACATTGCCTTCTACCGAGCTAAGGACCGTGAAGATTTCGATGCGTACCTTTACGACCTAACGACCAACGAGATGCTGAATATAACCGAGCACGAAGGCCCTGATCTTAACATACCTTCTACCTTCGATGTGGACTCGCGCTACCTTTATTACATTACCGATAAAGACAGCGAGTTCTCTTATCTGGTTCGTTACGAAATTAAGACGGGTCAGACTGAAATAGTCGATCGCTGCAACTCGAATATCTCCGATGTGAGGTTTTCTCATAATGGAAGATATCGCATTGAATGGATTGATAAGGATGCCTGCGTGCAACTCAAGATCGTTCATACCCCTTCAGGTAGGACAATCCCTCTATCGAACGTGCCAGAGGGCATCATTACAACTGCAAAAGTTTCGAAGAGTGAGCGCCTACTGATCTTTCAACTCAATCATAGTCGTGCCGGACACAATCTTTTTCTCTATGATTTGGTCGCGAACAGATTCAGCAGGCTAACTGATGCTCTGCACCCCAAGATCAATGAAGAAAGTTTAGTTGAGCCGTTGTCGCTCAAGTTCCGGTCGTTTGATGGATTGGAGATTCCTTCCTTGTTATGGAGGCCCCATCAGGCGAACTCGGATGCTAAAGTGCCGGCGCTTGTGTGGGTTCATGGTGGGCCAGGAGGGCAGACGAGAAAGGGCTACCGCGACTTCACACAGTATCTCGTCAATTCCGGCTATGCTGTTTTAGCACCTAACTATCGCGGTAGCAGCGGTTATGGCAAATCCTTTCTAGCCGCTGATAACAAAAGACACGGAAGAGACCCATTATGGGATTGCGTTGAGGCAAAGAACTATCTGGCATCCCTGGACTATGTCGATGGGCGCAGGATCGGCATTATTGGGGGCAGCTATGGAGGCTATATGGTCCTGGCCGCGCTGGCTTTTACACCGCTTGAATTTGCGGTTGGTATTGATATGTTCGGAATCTCGAATTGGATAAGAACTCTAGAGTCGTTCCCACCGTATTGGGCAGCGTTTCTCGATGGATGGCATAAGAAAGTTGGCGATCCGCGTACTGAACGAGAAATGCTTGTAGCCATTTCACCTATTTTTCATGTAGATCGAATTCGCCGGCCTTTGATGGTATTGCAGGGAGCAAACGATCCTCGTGTGATTAAGTCGGAATCGGACGACATCGTTAAGGCGGTGAGGGAAAATGGCGGCAATGTCGAATATCTGATTTTTGATGATGAAGGCCATGGCTTCGCCAAAAGAAAGAACAAGATCCGCGCTTACAAGGCAATCTATGGGTTTCTCGAACGTTATCTGAAAGGAGACTGGGAAAATGAACTACGAACCACCCGAAGCTCTTGAGATTGGCTCTATTTCTGACGTCGTGTTAGGAGAGAAAGGATTTAAGTCTGAAGAAAATGGCCATTTTAGAATGACTACGCCACTACCTGATTTCTATGATTAATGAATGGCTTATTTCGACTCTGCAAGATAGCGGTTTAGCCAGTTAATGGACCTTTCCCAATAATCCACTTGGTTGGCGTACTTCCAATTCGCCGTCTCGTGATCTTCGCCTTCGTATTTTGCATATTCAGTCACTTTACCGAGTCGCCGAAGACATACGAAGATCTCATCGCTTAAAAATGGCGATATGCCCCGGTCGGCCGTACCGTGAATAAGCAATAGCGGTGTATTGACTTTGTCGAAATAAAAAACCGGCGAGTTTTCAATATATAGATCTCGCTTCTCCCAGAGCGACCCGCCTTTATTGGTCTCGCCAGTCGCAATGTAGATGCTTGAGCCGTCAGCTCGCATTTGACTGTAAAGGCCGATCTCATTGCTCCAGCCGGAACGACTGATGGCAGCTTTGAAACGCGTATTTTGCACTAACAATGCTAAAACACCATAGCCTCCCCAGCTGTGTCCAACCACACCGATCCGATCGGCGTCCGCAATACCTAATTCAACCACCTTCTCTATCGCAGGCAACACGGCTTTTGCGATGTCTTGCATCTGTGTACCGCGTTGCACTGGCACATCAGGCATTAAGACTGCATACCCTCGGGTGGCCAGTAATTGCATGTTTTCAGTAGTACTGTTGTACCAATCCAAGCCAAAGTGATTTACATAATTGGACAAATACGCTGAAGGATACTGGTAAACAACCAACGGATAACGCCGGGAAGATTCAAACCCTGCGGGCAAGAGTAGCGCTCCCTGGAGCTTGGTCCCATCGAGACTGCTCCATTCGATCAAGCGGCTCCGGCCCATGGTGTAACCGTCAAGTTGCGGATTCGACTTTGTTATGCGGCGTGGGCTTTGTAGATCGACATCTGTACTCCAGACGTCTTTGCTCTCATCTGCACTCTCGGCAGCGAAGACAAACCATTTCTTGGTGCTGGGAACATCAATGGTGAAGGAAGGAACAGCGCCATATGATTTGTCTTCTTCAAACAGCTTGGCGTGCGCTCCCGAGACTGGGTCGACCGTGTAAAATCCGACCCGTTTAGTCTCGGCGTCTCGCGTAACTAAGACAATTTGTCGGCCAGTTGGCGACCAGGCGAACGGCGCATTTTGGCGTGAAATTATTCCCAGGACTATGCGTCCTGGCAATTGCGCGATTTTCTTAGCTGCGCGCTCATCAATATTTGCACTCCACACCGTGTCTTCATTAAGCAAGTAGACTGCTTTGCCGCTAGCATCCCAAATGGGCGCGCGATAATCGTCTCCAAAATTCGGATGCGTATCTTCCGTTAAATTGTGTACCCCTCCGCTCCTGATGGACACAATGAAGCAGTCGCCTTTCGCCAATGGACCATAAGTCGTATAGGCGAGGAACCTGCTGTCCGGAGACCAACTTGCGGCGCCTCCAGCCTGTCCTTGGGGAATGTTTGATGCTAATACTCGTTGCGGTCCACCAGACAACGGCTTCACCACAAGATCGCGCAAGTATTGAATGCTTGTTTGGGATGCCAGACCTTTACTCTCCATGAAAGCCACGTTTTTACCGTCGGGGGATACCCAAATCCCGATTGGGTGTGCTCCTCGGACGATTCGCTCTTCACGGCCAGTGGCGGCATCGATCACTTCAAGGTCAGCCAGGTGTAGATTAAGGAATGCATTTTGTTGCTTCTCATTACTCCGTCCTGCTTGTCCCGACCCTGCATCACTCATTGATCGAAAGACCTTGACCGTCACGCCTGCTTCTTTCTCCGCAGCGCTGTCTTGCGGAACTGAACGGGGTAGCCAGAGATTAGTCGCTTCTTCAACAGTCATTTCATCCGGCAAGACTTTGACTATGATCTGCTTACTGTCGGGTGTCCACCTTACGACTTCGTAACTAAAAAACGCCCGCACGATTCCGGTTGAGATCCGGCGGAGTTGGCCGGTTGATTTATCCCATAGCCAAACGCGCTGTGCGCCGTCGCGGTCGGAATAAAAGGCCAAGCGTTGGCTATCGGGCGACCAGACTGGGCCCCAACTCGTGCCGTTACCTTCCGTCAGATTTGTCGATTTACCGGTCCTGACGTTTGTCATCCAGACATCACAACCAACAACGTCGGGTCGAAGGCCGGTCTTGGTATAAATGCTATACCTCAAATCGCCTGGCGGTAATTTCCGTCTTGGATCAACCAATGTATACGCTAACCACTCTCCGTCGGCAGATATACTGATTGGCAGGTTTTCGGGGAAGGACAGCTTTGAAAGGGCAGTTTTGATCGGTAAGGGTGAGATCTGCTTTTGGGCGGTTACTAATTGAGGCCCAAGTCCCAACACACAACAAATGACCGTCAAAATTCGTAGCACCTTCATTTTAAAACCCGTTGCATAGACATCGCTGTGTGACTCTAAGCGCACAGTTTCAAGCGCCGAGAGCATGAGCCAGCCATAATGTTAAGAAGTTGTCAGAACTTTAGCTTTAGAGATAACTGGATGGACCGGGGCCCTCCGATTTGATACAGTGGATTAAAGCCCCCACTTAAGCCACCTGAACCCAAGCTCCTCCCTAACATTGATTGGGATAGTCCGAAGTCAGGGTTAGGAGCGAAACCAGCGAAGAAATCAAGAGTACCGTTAGGATCTCCGAAGTTAGGATGGTTGAAAATATTGAAGAACTCAGCCTTGAATTGAACACTGCTTCGTTCTGTGAGTCTGAACTGGCGCCCCAATCCGAAGTCTACCTGGTAAACAGGGAAACCTCGAAGTGCATTTCGGCCCAAGGTTCCTTGCCGCTCTGTTGCCGGAATAGAGAATGAAGCTGGGTTTATGCGCCTACCTCCTGGTGCTGCAGGATCATCAAGGTACAAAGGTACCCCGAGCAACAAGTCGGGACGCAGCTGTTCCGTAAATCCAAAGCTGGTAAACGTCGTATATATTACGTCAACAGGTGTGGCTGACCTGGCACTCAAGATAGCGTCAACTGACCAGTTGCCGAATAGTGACTTGCCAATCCCTCCTTTGATTATGTCCGGAATGTTGTAGGTAACAGCGCCAGTAAAAGCATGACGAACATCGAAATCTGACGGGCCCCGATCCAACTCGAGAGGAATGATCTGATCAGGTGGATGTACACCCGAGTCATTCGAGGCAATATCGATTGAATGAGACCAGGTGTAGGAGGCCAATCCTTGCAGTCCACGCGAAAGACGGCGTTGAAACTGGAGCTGCATTGCGTGATAGTCAGACGTGGCGCCGTTTGTCAGAACATCGACCAGTACGAAATCGGCATTCGGACTTTCGACCTCGATCTGCCGTAGGAGACGGCGACCTACAGCTGCCACATATGAAGCACTGAGAACCTGTTTAGCACCCAAGGATTGTTCTAGCGTAAAGTTCCACTGATATGTGCGTGGCAGCTTCAGATTGGGGTCGAATACAATCGACGTATTAAATGGTGGAGTCGAACTAAATAATGGAGCCGCCACTTGGTCTGATGACAAAGGAAATGGAACATTAAATAATGTTGGCCTGCTGGCTCGAAACGGAGAGATAGCGCTGAAGGCGTTCGCTGCAGGTCCATCGCCTAAATCATAAAAGATTCCGACGCCACCGCGAAGAACAGTTTCTCGTCCGGCGCGCTGTCGTAATTGGTAGGCAAAACCGAATCGTGGCGCGAAGTTGTTATATGTTGCTTTCCACAGGGGAGTTCCAGAGGGAGCAAGAGCTAGCTTACTCAAGTCATCCGTTTGCGTGACCGCTATTGGCGATATTCCAGTTAATTCGGTAGGTGGCGGATTGTACTCCCAACGCAAACCATAGGTAATTGTAAGTCTGCGCGAAAGCTTCCAGGTATCCTGACTGTAAATCGATAGATTTGTAAACACCGGAACCAGGGGTCCCATTGTACCGAGAATGTCGACGCTCCTGGCCGTGCTGCTGAGCGCTCCAGCTATGCCGGCAAATTGCAACGTCTGCGCATAGTTGGCTGAATCAAAAATCGGAGTCAGGCGCCGATAATCTACACCTAACTTTAATTGATGACGCCCGAACACGACCGCCAAATTATCGACCAGGTTGAACTGCCGCTGCACATTGTCCGCTACGGTTCCGACGCGGAAATTAGAGTTGGTGGTTCCTCGCAAGATAAACTGAATTTGAGCATCGTCACGTGTCGCAAATGAAGGGAACAAAACACCATCTGAAGGTATGACCGCCCCGCCGAAATCATCCACGAAAAAAAAGCTGGCGCCATTTGTTCGGCTCCAGTTAACTCTAAAGTCGTTACTCACGTGCGCCGAAGCTGCAAAGGTATTCCCGAACGTCAAAGTTTGAGTCCTATTTCTTATCGGATTGACAGTACTCAGGCTGGTGCCAACTCCACGTTGAATTGTTTCGGAAGGGGCATAATTATATCGACCAAACAGAGTGAATCGATCGTTGACCGTATGATCTATGCGAATGCTGGTTGCATTCAATTTTGCTGGGTTTGAAAAACTCGAATTGAATACCGCAAAGCCGTTGGCTAGCGTAGCCCCATTCGGAACAGGAAACGCGTTCAGGAATGGTTGAAGGGCTGCCGGTGCATTTTGTCGCGCGGCCAAGGAAGGTACGAACGTGCTCG
Source organism: Pyrinomonadaceae bacterium (assembly GCA_035281525.1). Classification (GTDB taxonomy): domain Bacteria; phylum Acidobacteriota; class Blastocatellia; order Pyrinomonadales; family Pyrinomonadaceae; genus PSRF01. Next base: position 24,316 of record DATEDU010000171.1, read on the forward strand.
CGCTTTGAGGAAGACGAAGACGAAGTCCTTCGTAGGAAAAAAAGAAAAACGTTCGATTGCGCCCGTTATACCCGGGTTGGTGGCCGCCTTCACCAAAACGCGGTAATAAAACCGGCCCCCCCAGCACTCCTCCAAAGTCATGCTGTCTGGTAGCCGGCTTCGGTAAGCCGCGTGCATTGTTGAACCAGTCATTGGCATCCAATGCGTCGTTCCGGACATAGTCAAAGAGAGTTCCGTGAAAGTCGTTTGTCCCTGAGCGTGTAAGGATCTGCACCTGTGCACCGGGCGTTCGACCGAATTCGGGCGCGTAGGTCGACGTTTGCACTTTGAACTCTTCCAATGCGTCGATTGACACTAAATTACTTGTGCCACCGAATGCCGAAAAGGCCGGCAACGACCCTCCTGCCGATTGTCCGGGAATAACGGTAGGAACGACGCCAATGTTGGCGCTTACTCCGTCAACGGTAAAATAGTTAGCATTGGCCCTCTGTCCATTAACGCTAAACTGCCCACGTTCATTGCCGCTCGTCTTAGTGAGAACAACCCCTGGCGTCAATGCAATTAAGGCTTGAAAGCTCCTGCCATTTAGTGCCAGATTTCCGACGAACTGCCTGTCCACTGTCGTAGCAAGGGCGGGTGATTCATTTAATATGCTGGTGTCAACGATCTGGATCGTCTCACTGATGTTGCCAACAGTTAAACGGAGCTTAATTGTTATTTGATCATTTACATTAAGCACCACATCCTTCCTCTCAACTGGAGCAAAACCTGTGGCTGTCGCTGTTATTGAATATCTGCCCGGAGGGAGTAATGGGAAAATGAAGGAACCGTCGCTGTCCGTAATCATTAAGCGTTGCGTTCCCTGGTCGGCATTGATTAGTGCGATGGTCGCGCCGGGCACTACTGCCCCTTTTTGATCTTCAACGGTGCCGCTAAGCGTCGCGGTTGATGATTGCGCGAGTGCAGCAGGCGGAAAGCAGAAGGCAGAAACTAGAAGGAATAAAGCGGACAGAAGTCGATAGGAATTAAGGGGTACCGTGAAGATTGCGGTCAGCCTGGTGTAGGCACAACAACATTGCTGCGAACTTCTGGGCATACGCATGGTGGTCCTCCGTCGCTATCAACAGGCCGTGATGAAGCAGGCCTGTTGTGGCACGCTATAAACACTACTCTCTTCGGGAGCAGAGAGTGCTGTTGGTTTGGAACAACTCTTTTCGTCAAATTCCCACTGCCGCTGATGACGAAAAGCGGATCGATAACTGAAACTCACGTCTAACGAACTGCTCTATCAAATAGCTTTGGGTCGTATGAAAAATGCATCCGACCAAGTAATTCATTTACCTGCCGCTATAACTCTCCTTTCAAAAAACCATCAACTTTTTCAGTCACTCGGCTGGGCCCACGTTACATCCGGCTACTGTCCGCAGCCGAGCGTCGGACTCGATTTGATAGTTCCGATACCACGGCCAAGGAGGACCAGAACTGGGGTGCCTTCACGGCCAGGTCTTTTGAAGCATTAGACGAGGCGGTGAACGCCGTACGTACGGCTTCGTCATTCGCTAGCACCAAACGGTAAAGACGCCCGATCGCCAGCACCAAACCGTCGTCATTCGTAATGCTAATTCCTTCCGTTTGAGTTCTGAGGGTCTCCGTGGGGAAAAAGACGGGCTGGAGCTCCCTTTGCAAAAGTGAGGTTTCGCGATGAAGAGCTCCACTGTGATCGCGTAGCATCACAAGCCACTTGGCTCGTGCTTCTGGGGTGAGAGCACGCAATTGTTCTGGCGAGAACCTTTCGGCGAGCCGCTTGAGTTCAATTGCATGAGACAATGTTCTGCGTGAGCGGCTAACAATTCGCGCTGCGAATTCATGTATAACTGTTTGGTCATCTTTGAGTGGCCCACTGGTCGTCGCGTGACCGTGAGAAAAATAGCGATGTAACTCGTCATAAACCGGGATCGTATTATTCGAGACGCCGAATTCATGGACGATAACCGAAGCTGATGATTCGCCTCGTTTCCGTTGCAATACTTCCGCGGCAGTACTGACTTGAACCTTAACTGCGGGGTTATTGCTAACTGACGCAAGGGCGCGAAGTATCTCCTGCTTGGTCTGCTCCGTATCGACAACGCCCTCAACGAGAAGTCCTCCTTCACCAGTTCTCCTCAAATTTACTTGGTCACCGAATCTGGCCCTGAATGGATTTAAAATATAGGCCACTTCCAGTTCCAGTTCTGGAGACGCGATGGCGAGAGGATGCGTGTTAGAAAGTAAAAGATGGGGAGAGTCGCCTTCTACCTTCGTCCTTGCATCCGCTGCCTTAGCCTCTTCCGAGACTAACTCGGGATCCACATCGAATACCGTCGGAGCAACGGTACTGGCGGACGTTTGCTGAAAACTAGCTTCGACAAACCGGTACTCGAGCGTTTCGCTGGTCCGTCGTACGATCAACGTCTGCTCAACCGGATGTAGGTCCGATTTTCTCAGTGTCAGCGTGGCGCCCAACAGCGAGGTGTCACCACCGGGTTGTTGGGCGCCGTACCTGATCACATAAACTTCAGGACTCTCGCTCACCTGTGCTGCGTCAGCGCGCCCGATCATCTGAGCGAAGTCTCTTGGAGATGGCTCTAATTGCCATACTTCAAGACCGCGGATTATGGCTTGCGAGTTTCGTGCTGACACTTCAAGTCGGGGCCTTTGATCTCGATGATAAATTGTACGTAACAAGGCCGTACTCTCATCTTTCTCATTTTCGTTCGAGCGCTTGGTCCACTCGCCGGCAATGAGATGGCCTTTCTCGTCGTAAACGCGGCGGGCGGTGATCTCTCGTCCTGCGTCACGCCAGATCTCGATCCGGCTGCGCTTGATCAGTTCGCTTCCAGCATGTTTGCGTTCTTCGAGGGTAATGATGCGATGCGTCGCTTGATCTTTTTCTTTTGCGAGGGATTGTTCTACGGCGTTTGCTCGCTCAAGCAGGCTTGCGGCAGTCACGGTTGGCGTGATGTTTAAGCGCAAAAACAGCAGCGCGCAAATCAAGAACACCGATAGAGCCGCAGTAATAAAGCCGGGACGGAGCCAGAAAGGCTTCCGTATCAGATCGAGCCCCCGCCGAAAATCAATTGGTGCGAACCGCCGATTGGGTTCAACCTCCACGGGCTTGGCTAATGAAACTTCTTCCGGTTCCGGTCCCCATCGTCCATCTACAGGTATGGACAGCTGTGACTCTGCCAGGAAATTCGGATCGTGATAGATGACTTCGAGCATCGGCCACGGGTGGCCATACCGAAGTGTTGCGTCAATACTTCGACCCTCGCTTAAGGTCACTCGCGAAGTCTGCGTCGGCTCGCCGTCCGGTGGCGCATCCACAACCATCACGAGTAACCGGGCATTCTCCTCACTTATCACCTCTATGAAACTGAGTGTTTCATCGATCGTAATATCGAGCCGCAGCCTGCTCACCTCCGCGTTCACCGACTGGGAACCCAAAACATGGCCGTTGGCCGTCACAGACAGTTCGCGCGGATAATGTTCGAACAATTCCCGCGCTCGCCGCCGGCAGCGCAACATGAAAGCACTGCTGCTCTCTTTCTTAGAAAACCTATTTGATCGTCGCGAGGAGTTGTCAGCGCCTGTCCCGCTGGCATTTCCTGTAGTGCCCGGACCGCCCCGTGAGCTGTTGTTATTCGGCCCAAAGGCATCTGAAGGGTGACGTTCCGTTAAGAGTGGCAGGCCCAGTAAGCGGTTAGCGCAGTCTAAACACTGCGGACAGCTCACCAAGTGGGCGAGCGATGAATTATCTGCATCTGAGATGAGATTTTTTTCATACAGCGTGTGTAGTTCGTCAGTAGCTAAACATTCACCCTGACAGGAACTGAAGATCGCGAGGCGTAGTGTTGCGAGCAATTCCTCCGTTGCCAGGACTTTGCCTGGAGAAATTATGTTGCCCACTTGTGCTCTATCAATAAATTTCAGCGCATGCGGATTATCGAGGAACAGCCGCGCTTCATTGCGAGCAAGTCTTAGACTTTGCCTGACCGCCTGGTAGGTGCCTCCCAACACCTCGCCCACTTCGCTAAGATGGTAGCCATAGAAGAACCGGAGGATGAGTACGCTACCAGCGCGTGACGATTGTTTGCGGACGCATGCATATTGGCAGATGCGCTGCAACTGCTCCTGAGTTTGGTACAGGGTGTGCGGGTCGGTTGCTTCCAGCGCGAAGTCCGCCACGCTGTACTCGATGATCGACAGCGACTGGACGTGGCTGCGTCCTGCTCTGCGCACTTCCGATAAGTGAGTATTACGCAAGCTTGTATAAAGATATGCTGGGACGTTCTGAACTGCGGAGAGGTCAGTGTGAGCGAACGCGAATTGTGCGAAGACCTCTTGTACCAGATCTTCAGCGCGAGCACGGTCATTGTTGGTGAATTGTAGAGCCCACCTTAACAGCCACTTGTAGTGCTGAAGGAATGCGTCTTCCTGAGAGCGCACGATCTCTGGGCTGGGAGCAGGCTTCGATGACATTTACGGGCCGCAGCAAAACCTGTGTAATCTTCATTATCAATGACGTAGCAGTGAGAGATGGTGTGAGATGCTCGTAACGCTAAATCTCTCAGCTAACTGCGCCAAATTTCTCACCTGATGACACTATCTAAAAAAAAGGGATGCAAGGAGTCTTGCTAAAAACGCTTCACCAACTTTCTTCGATGTGATCTTGTCTTTGTGAGATCCTGTATCTGCGTGAAATCTTCTTAGCAGTTCATTCAATGCGTACTGTCTGAGCTTGAGAGGCTTTCTCGAACAACGTCAGGCTGATGGCCGTTAGTGCCCGCTTCATTTTCTCGAAGGAGACAATGGCTGCACACGCGGATCGTGTTGCCGGCGACCCTTACTGCAAACACTTTCTTCTTCTTAATATAGTTGTAGATAGTTCGCCGATCGACATCTACAATTTTGGCCGCCCCAGCAACTCTAATTACTTTCACGTATTCGGAGCACCTTTGGCACCAAACTTTTTCGCCGGATACTAGTGGTGGTTGAATTTCGATCATTGTGTTTCCGTTTGAACCCGCACACCCTGGGATAGTTTCTAAATAGAAATACAACTCGAGTGTGTTTGTCAATAGGCTTGTTGATGGAGCTAGGATCTTCTAAGAGCCGGAACGGCCAAAGGGTGGATATTAGCGCCTAGTGATCATTGCAGGTCAAGGAATCCGACTGGACGCTTGGGATGGCGATTTCGTTAACTCTCTGGAAGATCCGCTCACAGACGTTATCAACTACTAACGCCGCACGACTTATTAGTCGTTTAGATCGAAAAACGATCTAGGGGGTCATCAGAAGATCATCGTTTGAAAAGCAGGCCGCGACTCAGCGTTAATATCTGGGATCCCTACTGAATTTCTGGGCTCTTAGTTCCCAGTAAATTTTTGATCGCTGATGTGCGCCGGACGATATCGCACTAGGTTTGCCCATGTCAAGATTTTTCAATACTAAATAGTATTTGATAGCGAAAAATCTGACGCGGCCAACCCTGCCTTCACTCCAGCGGATAAGTTGATCGAACGTCCGAGAGTGAGATAAGGAATGGTGCGTCGTCAAAGTATCGTTGACTTTTCCCGTTGGTAGTACTAGTGTGCGTTTGCACCCGTCAAAATCAACACAGCAGATGAATTAAGTTTTGCGTTCACAACTTCTGACAACGTTGCGAATGTGAGGTCACGGCCTACGACTCTATGTCCCTGGCCGGACAGGAATTTCAGGAAGCCGTAGCGCACCACAAACTCTTAGAGCTGTTGCAATACGAAAGGAGCGCCTTATGCTCAAACGTCTCTTCTTAATCAGCGGGATACCTCTAACGTTAGTCATCGTCTTCCTTAGTCCTTTCATCACAGCGACTGCGAGCAACACCGGCTTTATCACGCTTAATGTGAACGGCGAAGCAGTGAAGATTTATCGTGACGACTTTGGTACCCCACACATTTTCGCAGAGACAAATCGAGGTTTGTTTGAGGCATACGGCTACACGGTCGCTCAAGATCGGCTTTGGCAACTGGAGTTAAACCGCCGCGCCGCCAGAGGCAAGCTCTCCGAAATCTTCGGTTCCTCTACGGTAAACGCCGATCGTGCCGCGCGAATTACTGGTTACACTGATGCGGAGCTCGACGCGCAATTCGCTACGCTAACGACCGAAGAACAACAAATCTTTGACGCATACCTTGGCGGAATCAACCGCTACATAGCCGAGTTGGTGCTCAATCCGCTGTCGTTGCCTTTCGAATTCCACGCCTTGAGCTTTTTCCCACAGCCATGGACCAGACGCGATTCGGTCGCTTTCGGTGCTTTCATGGTACGTCGATTCGGTGAAATTGGCGGTCGTGAATTGACCAACCTTTCACTGCTCGACAGTTTGATCGCAGCTCATGGTCCAACAAACGGATTCGCGATATTCAACGACGTGAGGTGGATTAACGATCTCGACTCTCCAGTCACTGTGCCGACCTCGGGAGCGTTCGGGAAACGGCAGAAGCAAACAACTCTGAGCAACGCGCAATTACAAATTGTCTCTACCCACACGCTGGAGCTACCGGAAGATGAGGCTCGCACGATATGGCAGTCCCTGGGTGTGCCCACCAAACTTGGCAGTTACGCGTGGGCAGTCAGCGAAGCTCGCAGCGCAAATGGGTTCGCGATGCTTTATGGTGGTCCACAGATGGGTTTCAGTGTGCCAGAAGTTCTGCATGAAGTTCAGCTCAACGGTGGAAATGGCTTTAACGTTGCGGGGATGGCTTTCGCAGGTGTGCCTCCCGTTCTCATTGGTCGCAACGAGCATGTCGCGTGGACGTCAACGACTGCGACCGGAGATAACTTGGACCACTATATAGAAACCACGTGCGACGCCGGCGGTGGACCAGGTTCGGGCTATATATTCAACGGCACGTGTACGCCTTTCGAAGCGCGTGTTGAAACGATCAATGTTCGCGGCGCGAGCCCCGTGATGCTGCCTGTGCTGCGGAGCATTCACGGACCCGTCGTTGGAACGAGCGGTGCTAGCTTAATTACTCAGAAGCGCTCCCACTGGCAACGTGAACTTGAAAGCGTCCACGCGTTCCTGGGTTTCGATCGTGCGCGCAACATTCAGCAATTTGAGACCGCGGTAAAACTAATTCCTACTTCCCACAACTTCATCTATGCCGATAAGAGCGGCAACATCGCATACTGGCAGGCGGGTCAGATACCGTTGCGACCCGCGGGGTTTGATGCACGATTACCATTTCCAGGAAACGGGAGTGCTGAGTGGCCGGGTGGAACGTTGCCTATACCAACCTCAATCAATCCCGCGCAGGGTTATTTAGCGAATTGGAACAATAAGCCCTCGGTTGATTACGACAATGCAGACAATCAGATTTTCGGCAAGCAGTTTCGCAATTGGGACATCATCGATCGACTGGCTACAGGAGTCATTTCTCTCGATGATATGAGGGAGATTCCAAAAGACATCGCGCGGGTGAAGGGCCTCGGCCGCGAGGCGCGTTTTCTAAAGCCATATCTCCTTTTGGCATTGAACGACGTGCCCCCCGCACATCCGCTAGGTGCGCAAGCAAAATCGATTATCGAAGCCTGGGACGGCAATGCTTTTTCTGACGCCGTGACCAGCACAAACCTCCATTCCGGCGAAGTCATTTTCTCAACCTGGCTAAGCTTGATGCTGACTAATGCCTTCGCAGACGAACTAGGAGCCAAGGCTGGCGAAGCGAGTTCGAACATGCTCATACATGCTCTCGATTTTGCGCTGACGGGTGATTCTGGTGTTCCGCCGAGTCGAGACTACTTCAACGCAGTTGATCCGAAGATTGTTATGTCTGCGACCTTCGATCAGACATTGACCGTGCTCGCTGCAGCACAGGGAGCCAACCCTGCGCTGTGGACAGCACCGAGGGGCTCGATCACATTCACGCATCCGCTTATCGGCGTGGTTGCGAGCGTCCCGAACTCAAATCGCGCCACTTATGGACAGATAATTGTTCTCGGCCGGCCCAAGATTACGGGCGAGAGTATTTTTACTCTGGGCCAAAGCGGATTCCTACAGTTGGTGTTGCCGAGCAGCTTTACCTTCGATCCTCATTTCATGGACCAGCTCGGGCTGTTTAGGGATTTTGACTACAAACCGATGAGGTTCTTCAAAAACACACAACTGCAGGAATAAAACGTACAGCAAAAAGCGGGGGCGGCGGTTTAATGCCGCCCCGCTCTTCAAGTAAACCGAATTGTCGATCTAGCCTAAGGCCGCGGGCTTGGTGGCCCGTTCGCAGCTAGTTGACTTCGAATGTTCACATCGCGGGCCGCAACCCATTCACGAAGGCGATTAAACTCGTCTGCCGGCGAGCCATCTGTCGTCGGATATGGATCGTTGGCCAGCGCTGATGAGATCACGGCCTCGGCCTGAGTCAGAAAAGCTTGAACATTCGCAACTGACAGTGGACCATTCAACAAATCGACCATGATTTGATTGTATTGCGCTCGGAAAGTCGGGTGACGAAGGATAACCTCCTGATACGTTGATGGTGACGCTTTACGGCCGCTGCCGGAAGCGTAAATACTGCCGAAGGTTGAGCGAAAGACCGCGTCAAGATCCCATGGGAAGTAGAGCCGGCGAGTATCCTTTCCCGTGTTGTTTGGATCAATAAAATCTACAAACTGAAAATTCTTGCCGTGCGATAATAGAGCATCCGGATTATCGGTATAGGCGTCAACCGCACCCTGCGTTAACATGCCAGGCATGTTAATAAGAAAGGGTAATTGGTTCGCAAGCTCAGCATCAGTCGGCGTTGGACACGTGTCGGAATTTTTCTTGTTCTCAACGCGAAACGGAACATAGCACAACGTGTTGTAGGTTGGACTAAATCCGTCGCCCTCCTCGATTTCGGGTACGCCGATGTCGTCTTGATCAAAAATCCAAGTTTGATCAGCGGTCCACAAACCGCGGTTACGCAGCATCTGTTTATCACGTTGCTCAGCGTTGACGAAAACGCCGATCAACTGATCGTTGACACGTAGCTGAACCCACGAAGCAAAAGCAGCCTGGTACCCATACGAGCCGTTGGCGAGTCGATGAAGGTTCCAGGCAAGTCCCTCCTGGACCACGCCCGAGTCGGCGCCGTTCTCGAGACTCACTTTAGTTAAGTCTCTCCACTTTTGTCCGTCGACCAGCTCGTTGATATCGATCTTCAACCCAACCTTAATTGGATTGGCTTCTGAAGGAAGTGCGCGCGACGACTTTCGTCGAACAAGAACCAGAATGGGCGACTCACCGTCAGCCCAAAACCAGGCGGGAACCTCAATCTCGTTCGTCATATCGCGGCGAATCGTGTCCCAATCCTGCTCAGCGAGCTGCAAATTGAGAGTGAGGATTTGAAAGGGGTTGAATACATCGGGCCATCCTTGCGCAAACGCACCAGGCACGGCAATCAAAAAAATCGTGAGGAGCACTGACACACGCAGAATTGAATTCATCATACAACTTCTCCTTAGTACGGAAGTAAGGTTTCAACAAATTGTTAACGGTTCGTCAGTCGGGAGTTGCACGAGGGTGAGGTGCAAGAGGCAGCGCATTCTAGCCGAAAGTGTTTTCGAAGTCCATGCGAATTCAGGCGTGAGGGCTACTGTTTGACACGCTGGATGACCAGCTTGAGTCCAGCGGAATCTCCCGGCGGGATTTTTATGCGTTGAGAACGGCCTTGAATCTCATCAATGTAGTCGCGCGGCCTCAATGCTGTAATCATAATCACCGTAAAGAATGAAGTTGAACCTTCCGTCCTCGTCAATGCTGACGTACCGGACGTACTCATTCCCTGAATACACGGAAATATTTGCGTGCTCAAGAGGGCGACCATTTTTCCAACCAACAGTGCCCGCTACTTTGCGCTCAATCATTCTTGGCCCTACGCGCATTTCCAGTTTCTCAATCATTGCCCCTTCAGTGACCTGAATCTTTTTTGTTTCGCGCTTATCCACGGTAGCGGAGTAGTAAGTACGGGCATACGTGCACAAGCTCGTTAAGTGAAATTGGCGGTGCACCTTTGTCCTCAGTGAGTTTCTTGATCGCTTCGCGGATATCGTCCGTTCATAATGATCCCGCAAACCCTCAAGCATCTGGACGAGAGTAACGATCTTCCAATTCAGAGACACGCCCGGTACTACCAACTTTCGTAATCAAGGTACCAGTTCCCTGAGATCTTCTTATGAATTGGCTTTTGGTCTCCGCGGTTTTTTTGTATGACGTCGTCCAGAGAGTCAACCAGAGGCGATGGCTCCTTAATTGCATTAGAGATAGCTCTACGCGGAATTAGGTGTAACCAAGCCTTTCAGCGAGGCTATCAAGACAATACCGTCTCGATCACGCTGAATCCCTCCATTCAACCGCAAAATCTTAAGTAGCCGATGATATTCATCCAATCGTTCTTTAGGCAGTTGTCGACTACCGCCCTTTTCTAAAAATGCATTCTTAGCCGTAATCCGGACCAAGTCCGTATCTTCGTTGAACATGATCACCAACTTCTCGAAATCAGCTCGATGCGCATAGAACCTCTCCACCAGAACAGCATCTGATGGATGCGGAGAGACGCCGCACCCGCTCAGGGCCACAAAAAGCCCACTAAAAACAATTAAATAGTGAACTTGGAAGTTTCGTCTCATACAAGAGCAATCGTCGCAGCTGCAATTAGGGGTAACCTACCTTCTGTAGTTCTAATTACATAAACTGTCATACTGCGAGCCATCCTTCTCCCGAGGGAGTCTGTTTAGGCTCGCACACTTCTTTACGAATCAAGTCAGCAAGATCTGTCGGCTTGATCTCAATCGCGTGAAGCATTGCGCCGTGCCGCCCAGCTACCTCATTCAACGCGCGGTCTGCTTTCTGGCTGGCTCGACAAAGCGATCAAAAGCATAGTCCCCGGATATTGCTTTACCTGTGCCTCCATGGCCACGGAAGTCAAGCGCGTACAATTCGCAGTTCGGCTCTAATAAGCGAATTACTGATTCAAATGACTGCCAGCGAAACGTGAGACCGTGCAGTAACAGTAGTTGCGGGCCATGACTTGCGCCTTTGACATAATTGAATTTCGATTTTCCCGATTGTACAACTCTTTGGCTCAGAAGTGGTCCGAACGCCATGACTACATTTCGTGACATGGCAATTGACACAAGTTTCCGGGTTGTCAGTCATGTATGAGTAGCCGCGAGCGTATACGAAAGTGTACGCACCAACACCGAGTGCAAGCTCGATAGCAACGCCCAAAATAATCCCCGGCGCTAAGCGAAACTGCCTTGGGCGAAATCGTCTCACCGAGTTTTGGGGTGGCATTCGACGCATTGGAACATGGAAATGTCACCAAGATTTACTGGGTGTTTAAATGGTTCATTCGCCTTGTGGCAGGTTTCGCATTTGCGATCTGCCAATCCGCCAAGGTCGACCGGATGTTGAACCAAAACTGTTTGGGGAATCGTTAACGGTCGCGCCGAATCTGACAAAACAGTGTGACAGATATTACAGTCGTTGCGAATCACCTTGCCTGTGTTGCTGACGTGCTCGCCATCGTGACATCGAAAACAGCCCGACGAATAAAGATGTCCAATATTATTAGGGTGAGTTTCCCAGTTCGTCTTCATCTCGGGGAAAAAATAGGTTTTGAAAATTCTTTGAGTTTCTCCGATAGCGCCGTTAACCACATCCTGTTTTTGTGCGTACACCGTACCGTAGTTCATCCGATAAAAGGCCTCGAGCTCCGACGCAATTGTCCTCACCGCCTCATCTTCCGTTGCATAGGGCTTGTTCAATACTTCAACGGCCTGCCTCTTAAGGTATGGCAGTGATGGATCCAATTTGCCCGCGGCAAACGATTGGTCCACTGCAAGATCGGGAGGCAAGTACGCATGCGACGGACGATTGTGGCAGTCGATACAGTCCATACGCCGTTTTTCGGCCGTTGAAATCTGCTCCGCACTCAACGGGCGATTACGATCAAAATATTCAGTCACCGTTCCATTCCGATCTTTAACGCGAATCCAGGGAATCACCTGACGTTGCTTGTCGCTCGCGATATAAAAGATCTCGTTAGCGAGGTTCATATGCCAATGAATTCCCGCAACTGGTCCGCTCGCCGGGTCGCCACCACCGACGTTAATAAACATCCGAGTCTGACGCAGAGTGTTTTGTTCGTCGTAGGCATAATGGTTGAACGTCTTTACCTGTGCGCCGTGAAACTTTGAAGGCCAGTGACATTGTTCACAGGTTTCGTTGGCCGGACGCATGTTGTGCACCGGCGTGTCTATTGGTCGCGAATAGTTATTGAACGCGAGGGCATACAGTTGTCGCGCGCCCGAAAGCTTGGAACGCGCATAGGATTGGGCGCCATGACCCACATGGCAATCGACACAGCGAATTCTCGCATGTGACGTTGCGTGAAAAGCCACAAACTCAGGCTTCATGACCGTGTGACATGCCTGCCCACAAAATTCCACAGACTCTGTATACTCATATGCGCGATAACTTCCGAACGCGCTGGCACAAACAAAAACAAATGAAAGGGCGAGCAATATTGCGGTAACTCGGCGCTGTCGAGGATCGTTCAGATCGATCTTTGGATAAGGCGGTATCTCTGAAGAGGGCGATCGCCGCCGACGTCGTCTCTCGATCAACATCCCCGCGAAAATTATCAACACGCCAAAAATCAAACAAGCCGGCAGAATGACGTAGGTAACAATTCCAAGGTAAGGATTGTCAGCTGTCTGCGTCATCTCGATGAGAACTAACAGGATGATGCTGACCACAGCGGAGATGACGATGACTGTGCCGGCAAAGCTGATGTAGTTTCTATAAAGGGTCGGGGATCTTTTTTCGGATTCTTTTTCTTCGCTCATCAGGTCCTCTATCAAACGAAGAACTATTTAAATAGACGTATGCCTCCCATGCCGTTGGGTTACCCGACGAGCATGGGAGGTAGGAAGAAAACCAAGTTTGGCACCGCGCCGAATGCGCAGCCGAAATAATTACTGCGCAGCTCTCAGTTGTTTCATGTACTCCAACAGAGCTTTTGCCTGTTCCGGAGTTACCCCCTTTTCACTGTACGCCGGCATGTTAGGTGGCTTCTCCGGTTTCTTTCCCTTCAAGATCGCATCGAGGTGCTGCTCATCAGTTAGAGTGGCATCGAACTTCTTCTCCGCCTTTTGACCGTGGCAGGCCAGGCACTTGGTCTTGTAATAGGCTCCGGGATCGGAAGCCGAAACATCTGTCTGCCCGGGTACAATGCTGATTAAGCCAAAGGCAAAAATTAAGATTGAAGAGATTGCGATGGTTACGTTTCTGACTCGGTTCATGATGCCTCTTTCTGCGAGCGTGCCCGCCTCGCAGACTGCATCCAGGGCAAGCTTTGTGCCCTGACAAATTCGTAGTGAAACACCACGAAAAACTCGTGCAATTCGGCTAACTCAGCGAGTTTTTGCGCACGCGTGCGAAACTTTCCTCATCATAGGGGCGGCCACGGCGTGCCGCCCCTACAAGTCAAAACCGCCATGCCGAACCCTTGTGACATCGCTTGCAAACTGAAAAATCGTCTCCGCCAAACGCACGCTTGCCGTTATGGCAAGTCATACAACTCCAAGCTCGCTCAGGCGCGTGATGGTTCAATGGCAAGGGCTCAGTTACCTGCCGTCCGCGCGGCAAGCCCGCCCTGAGCCGATGACAATCCGAGCATTTCAACCCCTCAGAAGCATCGTGACCTGCGTGACTAAAACCAACCCGGTAAGCGGCCGCTTGTTCGGAAGTTCGAACGAACCGTCCGAGCTGATGGCATGTGCTACACGACGAGAGGTTGCGGCCGTTTACCTGGAACCGCGGAGTGTGACAGCCATAACATGTGACATGTGCATTCAGTCGCGCCGGAATGGATAAGGCTACCCCACCACGATTTCGCCGATGACAGGTGGCGCAATCAGCACCTGCCGACGCATGACGGGCATGATCGAATCTAACGTTAAAGCTGCGCAACCCAGGAAAGGCTTTGACCTTTCCCGTCTGCGCGTTTGTATGACAAATAGTGCAAATCGGGCTACTCGTATCTGCGAACTGCTGAGCGTGACAGCCGGTGCAAGGCGCGTGTGCGGCCTTACCGGGCAATGTCGGTTGCGGTGAATTATTCTCCCTGCGATGGCAGAGCAAACAAGGGAGTCGCGAATGGTTGGGATTGTCGTGCTTGAATTTTGAGTAGTCGGTCGTTTGGGCCAAAGCGCTGGGGAAGAAAACTATCCACGAAATGACACTAACAATCACGAACAAACTTTTCCCGATCTTTCGTGATATTTGGTGGGTCGTCTTCAACATTACTTCGTTGCCTTCGGAATGGCCTCCACGTGACTCGCAGGCACCGGCTTAGAGCCAAAAACAATATGACACTTGCTACAAACGAAGCTCGCGTTAAGTTTTCTTTGATCTAACTCGTAATTAAAGATTCCCCCTTCATCAGACGTTGAAGTCACATGACAACCTTCGGCCCCGCCGCAGGACTTCACCGGGACACTCAACGTCTTGACGTGGGGGGTGTTCATCACAGCCACGTTGTGGCAATTTGTGCAGCTCACATCGGGATGGATTTCATGACGAAACGTCCCCGATGAGTTTCGATCCCGCCACGCAGTAAGAGTCCACCAATCGTGAACTCCGATCGTTTTGGCTAGTTTCTCATCAAAGTCGGCCGGTAATTCTCGTGTGACCGGGTTCTTGTGACATGCATCGCAGTTTTGAGGCAAAGGTGCCAGCTCGCCCTCTTGGTTGTGACAGTTGAAGCAGGCTGCGTGAGTTACTGGTCGAGTCTCAAACGTTCCTTTCTTTAGCCAAAACCCGTCACCGAGGTTTTTGGGCGGCTTGGTAAAGAATTCATTATCCGACTTTCCTTGCGGTTGGTAGACCTGATGACAATCGTCACAACTCTTAGGATCGAGCTCGTGCTTGTCATGCGGGAAAAGGACATTAAAATCCGAGACGAAGTCCATCGCTTTCGCCGACGAAAGGAATTTTTCCCCGAGACTGGGAAACGGGTATCGAGACGTCTCAACCGGCGTGGCATTGAAGTGACAGTTGTAGCAAATCCGCGGAACTGGTCGTTCTCGAGCGAAGAACTGTTCGCGATGACAGCCTAAGCAAGCTTGATGTTCCGGATATTCAGTTATATCCGGAAACGCTTCATCAGACGTGCGCACTTCTTTCCAGTTTTTTGATGGAAACGTATGACAGGTATTGCAGGCTTGTCGATGCTGCTGCGTGACGTGCGAAAAGCGTGAGTAATCAACTCGTGGTTTGCTTGTGGCTGAAGGTTTGCGTCGCTGTGGACCCCTGACGGAACGCTCGGTCAACGCGGCAACTGACAGGACGCCGACACATAGCATCACACATACTGCTACACTGCATACACATCGTGTCGCCCGCGACGTCATGTTCGACGTTACTCACCCCGGCCGAAATTGATTCGGAGCGAAGTATAAGGCAGATGAGCGTGATAGTTCTGAGCCGGGAAAATCTTGTCCTTATAGTTGTAATAGGTGTAGCCGAAGTTCCAATCTAATACGCGATTCAATCTCACTGTTATCCTTGCTTCGGGCGACTGGAACGACATCGGATATGAATCGATAAGGATCACGTTCGACGGAGACATGCGATCGCCCTGACCCTCATCTTTGTTAATACGATAACCGCCATAGAGGGTCACTCGCGACGTAGGTCGCACAAAAGCGTGGAAGAAGAAGAAGTTATCACGTGAGAAATATTGGCTTTCACCCACGCGTCTTTGGCCGCTAATCGGAAGCAGAATGCCGGCAATGCTGGTCAGCCGCAGGTGCGTATAACCACTGCTCAGCGAGAACCTGCCGTTGGGTGTCCAGTCAACGGACGACGTGAAATGACGGCTCTTGATATTGACATCGAGGGCGCCTGGAGGAGTGCCAAAAGGAACACTCGGGCTCGTAATCACGTCCGCCGGATTGCTGTTGTCCTTGGTTATGAGCGAGAAGTTAAGAGCGAGCGTACTGCTTGCATTTATGCGGTTGCGCAGTCGCAGATTCGTGAAGTCGTTGTTTGCGAGTCGTGTAAACACGCTGTCGGCATTACCATGTTCGCCGTCGAAGTAAATCGTCCAACCCTTCACAGGTCGTGCTTTTAAGCCGAAGATCGCGGCGTGCGTTTGATTATCAACTGTTTCCGATCGCGTAGTAAGAGTAGTGGTCCGATCCAGATGGAAAAGCTCGATGTGGCGGTCCGTAAAGCGATAACCCGCGTGAACCAAATAGTTCGGACTAAACTGGTAGTCCGCTTCAATTGTGTTCATGAAGCGCCGGTAATTCGTTGAACGCACAAAGAACGAAGTCGTAGTAATTGTCGGCAGAGGTGCGCCAGCGAAAGTCGTTTGTCGCAATACATCAACCAATGGCTCCGCTCCATTAATCCGAAAGTTGTCGAAACGAAAAGTATTTGAGATACGGAGGTTGTCGGTCGCTAACAGCGTGACGCCCACGTCACCTATGGCCGAAGGACGCTTGGCCTCACCGCTCGCCGTGAAGGTGTCGGGCACGGCCAGATTTCCATTGCTCAAGCGTCCAGTGGTTTCCTCAAGAAATGTATAACGCGACCGTCCACTCAAATAGATAAATCGTCCCGTGAAGTCGAGCTTTTTGGCGAACAGTCGGTGGGCGCTGAAGCGTGTGAACACATGAGTCCCATTGGTTGGAGTTTCCCGAAATAACCGGTCGATCCTTGAGTTATTCGTTGGATTGTTGCCGGGATTAGTCAGAGTAACGGAGTAATTTGTGTCATCGTCGAAATAGCGCACGCCTTGAAGGAAAGAGAGATCGAAACCGAGCACTTGCGCATCTACACCCGCCCGGAAGTTGTTAGCCTGCGCGGATGAATTCGAGCTGATCTCATATTCGTCTCCCGAAAAGCGCATGGTGGTCGTGCCCGGTCCCTTACGCGTATCTCGGGAGTAACCAAGATAGAACTTGAATTTATCGCTTTCGGGGAGCCCCGTGAAATCAAAGTCGCTAAACTGGTGACGTGTGTTAGACGTGTGCTGTCCGATGGCTCTGTTTAGGGGATTAGCGATGCTCGCTACAGCATTGAAATACCTGGCTCTCCTGATGTTTGCGTCAAACCGGTAAATGCCCGATTTTTCGACACTCACGCGAATATGTCCGTTCGGGTCCCCACCCCAACCTGAGGTATTCACAAGGAACTCGTCAAACGGTTCTCCTGAACCTTCTTTCGCCCGCAGAAAGAAACTCGAATCGAAAAGGCGAACGCCAGGATTGTAATTGAGATCGCTTCGATACTTGTTGTCACTGCCGGAAACGCTCAATCCTCGCACGCCAATCTCGACGCTCGAGATCACGCGAATATTTCCCAGCTCATCGTTGCCGTTGGTTGGGTCTTCGCTGGGGCTGGTGCGCTCAGCTTTGGTGGCCGGTGAAGGTGCGGGCTTGGATGGTTCCTGTGCGCTGGCCATAGGAGCAAACACAATAACTAGCATTAGGCCAGTAAAATACCAACTCAGCCGAATGTGATATTTCATTTTCATTGCCCTCGTTCGGTTTGCGCTAACGGAAGAAAAAGCGATCGACGTGCGAGCCATGAATCTTGACGTGGCAAGTGGTGCAATTCTGATATCTCAACGTCAACTGGTTATGAAAATTTGGTGTGTCCGGAGCTCCAATCTCATGTGCATTGCTGTGACACTCGAGGCAGAGCTGTCTCGCATGGGAGCGAGTGAGCAACTTCGCATTCGCTGCGCCATGCGGGGTGTGACAGGAAGAGCATCCCTCAACCTTGAGGGGCGCATGTTCAAAGACAAAAGGGCCCTGTTTATCTGTGTGACACTTGAGACAGGCGGAGTCAGCACCAGTGGAAAGGCGCGCCTGTTTAAGTTCAAAACCGCCATGTGGATTATGACAATCACTACACTTGATTTGTCCCTCGAGTACCTTGTGATGGAATGGCCTGCTGAACTGAGCCTTTGTCTCAGTGTGACAACTAATGCAGAGTTGCGGCTCACTCTTACGCAGCATGTTGGCAGCCAACAAATCAACGTTTCGTCTCGCTGCTTCGGACAAGAAAGTGTTTGAGCCCGGATTGTTTGGTCGCGGCTCCGGCGCGTGCGACGTATGACAGTCGGTGCAACCCACGTCATTCCGCCAATGTTCGCCGCGGCGGAAATTGTTGTGCTCTTCTTTGCCTGCATGGCAGCCAAGACAGGTCTCGGAAGTTTCTTTTGATGACTTGTTTTTGAAGGAAATGATCTTTTTAGGATCGCCTTCCTCAGCATGTGCCTTGCCCGGACCATGGCACTGCTCGCAACCTGTGATTTTCCCTTTCCAACTACTAAGGGTTTCAAGTTTTGCGTGGGCGGTATGAGTGAAGTTCTTGAACTGATCCTCGTGGCAATCCTTGCATCCTTCACTTCCAATGTAATCACCGGATTGATGGGTTACGTTTTCCGGATTATTCGGATCAGTAGATTTTGAATAAGTGCCCGAAGCGAGCCATGCGATAGCAGCGAGCAACAAGCTGCAAGCCAAAAAGATTCTAATGAGTTTGAGTGACGTCATTATATGTCTCCAGTGTCGAGACCATCTTAATAGTCAAGACGTCAAATAGCTGTGACGCAGATCACATGTTGGGCTTCGCTTTCGTTAAAAAGTGCGCGTTATAATCTTGCGATTAACTCAAGCCTCTCGCGGTCGCGAACAAAAATACCGTTCCCGTTGAACTCAACGATCTCTTTTCGCTTCATTTCAGTGAGCAGGCGTGAAACGGTCTCGCGTGAGGCGCAAATCATTTGCGCGATCTCTTCTTGAGTTAGGCCGTGATTTATGCGAACACCCTGCGGGGTTGGCTGTCCAAAATCATCGGACCACTCAAGTAACAGCCGGGCAAGCTTGCCTTCGGACGACTGTGATAAGAGCAGTGACCGGACGCGATCGACCACTTCACTCAATTCTTTTCCGAGGGTCAGCCACACTCTAGCACATGCGGTTTTGTTTCGGTCAAGCAAATTCATGAAATCTGTTTGCGAAATGAAGTCCACCCGGCAGCGATCCAGAGCTTCTACCGTAACCTCTTGTGGTATGCCGTTCAGAACAGAGTTGACACCCAGGAGATCGCCAGGTTGCGCAATAAATAAGATTACTTTTTTCCCCTCAGAAGATGAGACGGACACCTTGGCGCGCCCCGAGCAAAGGTCATAGATCCCTTCTGCCGGCTGGCCTTCAGCAAACAGAATTGCGCCGCGTGGGTAAATGCTACTCAGCCTGACATTTTCAAACCCAACGAAATCCTTTAGCAGGGAAGGACACGATATCTGGCTAGCTGCTCTTGCTTCTTCAACATCCAAATTGGTTGCGCTATTCATGAAACTTGCCGTTTGACGTTTGACCTCGACATCGCCTCAAGCGCAAGGGTCGTGCCATTTTGGAGCGCTCTAAGTCATTGGATTTATGAGCGAAAAATGCGTTTGAGTATGGAATAACGCGAAATATTGCGCAGTCGCGTGAGAGTGGTGAGCGATTCTCCGCACGCACCCTGTCAGTAATGAGGTGTCCAGATTTTACCTAGGATACGACGCTCTAACTCTTCTTCACTCGTCATCTCCGCAAGCCCCGAACGCTGCGCCTCTCGTGCGACCGCTAACGCTACTCGATAAGAAACGTCCCTTACTCTTTCGAGTGGTGGATAGAGTGGCTGGCCAACTTCGGCAAGGGCTGGTGAGAGCTCGCTTAGAGCGATTGCCGCAGCCACAAACATTTCATTGCTCACTGGCTTGGCGCCTGAAGCGAGAACTCCAAGACCAATCCCTGGAAAGATGAATGCGTTGTTACACTGGCCAATACTCACCGACCGGCCATTGATTGTCACCGGGTTGAATGGACTTCCCGTCGCTATCAGTGCACGACCATTCGTCCAGGAAAGCAGACATTTTGGAGTCGCTTCAGATTTCGCCGTCGGGTTGGAGAGTGGGAAGATGATCGGACGTTCAACGTATTGAGCCATCTCGCGAACGATCTCTTCGCTGAACGCTCCTGGTTGTGCCGAGGTGCCGATTAAGACGGTCGGGTGAACATTCTGAATTACTTCCTCGAAACATATTCGCGTCGTATGCACTAAAGACCAGCCAATCAACGATTGGAAAGGTTGTGCATACGTCACCTTAAACGGCTCAAGGTCTTCGCGCCGATCGTGGACTAATCCGTGGCTATCCACCAACCAAATCCGCGAGCGCGCCTCTTCTCGAGACACCCCCTCGCGTTGCATTCCGGCCACGATTTGCTCGCTTATTCCAGTGGCTGAAGAGCC
>DATEDU010000172.1:0-3590 GCA_035281525.1 Pyrinomonadaceae bacterium
GGAAAGCGCGTAATAGTCCGGATCGCCAGTTTCCCAAAGACGGTCCCGCTCGGCAAATTTCTCAGGGAGGAAAGTCGCGAGTCCGAGCAGGTAATCCGAACCGTACTCGATCATGTCGATGGCTAAATCGTTTCCGGTGTAGACCGTGAACTCCGGACGCACTTGATCGCGTAAGGCCAACCGCTCTAACTCCTTCATTCGATCGAGTGACGAGTGTTTTAGACCGGTCAGCTCCGGGATCTCGATCAGTCCGCTAATCGTCTCTTCGTCAAAGATTTCACCATTCGCCGCGAAAACCGGCGAGAGTTCAAAACAGAGCACTTCATCGTAACCACGACAAATCTCCTCGTAACACTTGATCGTCTCGCGTGCGGATTGATGGTGCAGACGTGCTGTTTGAACGATTATGGGAGTTCCGCCATGCTCGACTATCTGATCAAACTTTCGGCGATAGAGTGTGACGATGTCACCGTCGAGTCGCTCAATGTAAGCACCCGCGACGAACTTTGTATTCGCCGATAGAGCTTCCCGCGTCCATTCCAATACAAGCTGCCGTTCCTGTTCGGACAGGTAATTGATGTAACCAGTGTCCATGTTCACGGCGTTGGTGAGGCCGGCGGAATGCGTCTGGAGCAAATGATTTTGAAATGCGTCAACGGCGATTGCTCCGTTGCTTTCGAACGGAAGCAATGCGGCGGTGATTCCTTTCACCTTTCGACGCGGGCGTATGCGACTTAATACCTGTTCGATGTTCACTTGTCTTTACGTTTCGTCTTCAGTTGCTTCAATTGCGCCGCTGTCGCTGAATTCTTGTAGTGCGGATCCAATGGATAGCAACCCGACGGCAGACCGGCGCGCGGCGCCGTTGTGCAATCGCTGAACGTTCGACACACGAGTTTGCGTTGCAATGTTCGACCCTGAATGACGTCCAACAATAAAGATGGATATGACAGGATCATTCGTCCCAGGCCGATGAAGTCGGTCCAACCCTCTCTTATCGCAGCCTGTGCGACATACGGTAAAAAATCCTGAAGGTAGCTGTAAGCTGATCCAACCACAATCAATTCGGGAAACTGCTGTTTGAGCTCGCGTGTAACTTGCATCTGTCGAGCCACGCCCTTAACAGGATCCTCAGGCGCAGAATAGCCGTCGGAGGGAGGATAAAATGCCGGCCGCTGAATGTGTGGATTGTAGTATGGGCTACCTGCTGAGACGTTAATAAGTTTGACTCCGAGTTCACGCAGTAACGAGAGGAATAGGATTGGTTCGCGTAGGTCGGGCTCGAGTGGATCGTCTACATTCACGCCAAAGGCCCAACGATAGGGAAGCAGACCATCGATCGGTTCCGGAGCTCCACACGGTTCCACAGCGATTTTGCGGAAAGGAATCATATCGAACGCAGAAAATCGCACCGCGACCGAGAGTGCCGGGTTTGCAGCACGGATAGCGTGCGTGATTTCACGTAAGAATCGAGTGCGATTTTCAAAAGAACCGCCAAAGTCGCCCTCACGCGTGTGTGCGCTCAAAAGTTCATGGCCCAGGTAACCATGGCAATGCTTTATGTCGACAAAGTCAAAACCAGCATGCGCTGCGACGACCGCTGCGTTATGAAAGTCTTCGATTATTTCCTTCAGCTCCTGATCAGTTAGCACCGGGTATTCGGGCGTAATACCCAGACGACCATCGAGAATCGGATGGTGATACACAATCTTCGGTTCCGGACGGCCGTGCGCATTCGGGCGGCTATATCGACCTGAGTGTGTCAGTTGAAGACCGACGATGAGTTCTGAATCGGAACCGAGCGCTTGTTTGTGAGCGGTGACGAGCGTTTCTCGAAGCCGCCTTAAATCGTCTCGGGAGTGTTTGTTGATGAGGAGTTGGTTAGGATTGGCACGGCCATCGTGCCGCACCGCAACCGCTTCGCCGCCCCAGATGAGTTTCGCGCCACTCGTTCCAAACCGTTCCCAGCGACGAAACGTTAGTTCTGTTGGTCGTCCTTCAGCGGTACCGTCCCATCCTTCCATCGGTTGAGCAGCGATTCGATTGCCAACCTTAACGCCATCTATGTCGATCGGCTGTGCTAGCGGTGAAATCCTGCCGGAGATCAGTGTGTTATCACAAGGGATGTTAATTTGACGTTCGGCGAGATAGCGGCGAAAACTCTCGATGTCACGCAATCCGCCGAGATGTGTGTAGGAAGGCTGCGGCACGTTTGTCTGCTCGGCCAGCATACCACAAATCTGCAAAGCTGAATTTGCATGGCACAGGTGACATAACTCCGCCTTTCATTGGCGACGCTCGCCTCCAGTTATTTGTGAAGTGGTCCCGATCGGCCAACTCTTGAAGGACAAGTTAGACATAACTGTCGACTTGGACACACTCGAGAGTATTCGTAAACAGGTTCAACATGTCTACTTTGAACTACAATTGATTTACATCTTCGAATTCTCTGATGTCGAACTTTTCGCTTTATGCGAATGGCCTTTTTTTATTTCTGTTCTCAGACAAGCGAAAGTCGCATGGGGAGATAACATAATTTCAGATCTACAACCAACGCTAACTGAAATAGTTAAAAGCGTGTTCGGAAAAATGAGTACTACGTTTTATCACAGCGTTGGACACTACCTGATTTGCCAAACCGGGTATTCGATCTTAGCCGCGGATTAAAAGGGGTAAAATCCGGATTTTGTCTGTGTCATTCGCAGCTACTGATTGGACGTTGTCGAAATCGCTGTGCGTCGTCCGTCATACTAACGAGTGTGGTTCAACCACGAAGAGGAGAACGAAATGCTCTATGTTTTATTGATTTTTGAGAAACCGGATGATTTTGCGCGCCGCGATTCGTCCGTCGAGTCGGAAGCATACGCCGGCGCTTGGCGCGCATATCACCGTGCCTTGCTCGATGCTGGGATCTTCGTCGGCGGTAAACCACTGGACGCGCCCGAAACCGCTACGACGGTGCGATACCGCGAGAGCAAGCGCGAGATTCAGGATGGACCGTATGCCAACACGAAGGAGCAACTGGGTGGGTTTACGTTGCTCGAGCTGCCTTCACTCGACGCCGCACTCGAATGGGCGGCGAGATGTCCGGCTGCTTCCTACGGTGCCGTGGAAGTGCGGCCAGTAGCCGTCGAATTGGAGCCACGCGTCACCGTTGCAAACTCAAACTGATGAGCCGGCGCACCGCGCGGTCGAAGCGGTAGCGCGCGAATCTTACGGACGCCTCGTGGCGCTGCTCGCAGCGCGCACACGCGATGTCGCAGGCGCTGAAGACGCGTTGGGAGATGCGCTGGTAGCCGCATTGACGACGTGGCCTCGCGACGGTATTCCGAAGAATCCGCAAGGTTGGCTCTTAACGGCTGCACGCAACCGTCTCCTGGATCATGCGCGACATCAGCAGGTACACGACCACAGCACTCCGACTTTAAAACTCATGACGAGCGAGTTTGATGAGACCGCAGAGCCCGATAGGTGGCCGGACGAGCGTCTCAAGCTCCTGTTCGTGTGTGCGCATCCTGCGATCGATCCCAACATACACACGCCGCTCATGTTACAAACAGTCCTCGGGCTCGATGCAGTAGCAATTGGAC
>DATEDU010000173.1:0-11726 GCA_035281525.1 Pyrinomonadaceae bacterium
CTTTGACTGTCGTGATTCGTTCTTGCCGATTGCAGATGAGTCAAAAGAGTTTCGTGGTTACCCCGCCGACGTAGCCTTTCCCTCTTACGAAAAACGACCCGGAACGATTACGAAAACTAACAACGGGATCATGATCACGAGCAACAAGGCTGCATATAACTACGTGGAATTTCAGATGAAGTTGACCGGGAACCCGAAAGAAGTAACTGATGGTTATATCGTGCTCGCCAATGTTTACAATGCGGGCGCTTCAGACGAAGAGGATCCCTTAACGGAACAACCACGTCGCATGATTTTCGTTAAGGATAGTCCACCAGCTGACCAGATTGCGACAATGTCAAAAGGCGATACGCTGCATGTACTGGGTATTCCGCGGGTTAACCTGAATGAAGTTCTCGCGATTGCCGACGGTCTGCCGAATCATGACGAATATGCCTTTGGCGGCTTGCCTTACGAAATCATCATTGTGGCTGTATTGGAGGATTAGTCTACTTCAGCACGGCGGCTTGGGGGCTGAGGGTGAGACGATGCCAGCGCTGGAAAGTATTAATCGTTTCATTTGTGTAGACCCTTACGTAAGCAGTCTGTACATAAACCGTCTCGGGGCTTGGCCACTCGATACGCACAATTGGATTGAAAGACGGTGGAGGCGTCTGCGGTAATGAATTCTGTGACGCCTGATCTTCAGTGCCCTGCAAAGCCAAAATACTCAGAGTACTTGAACCATCTGTGTGGCGACGATCGTGACGCGACGCAGATCCTTTCCCTTCACCACTCTCCTTCTTCTTCGAGTTCTTCTCCTCATACTCTACAGACGCCTTTAACAACGCCTCTCGCAGTACAATGCGCGCCTGAGTTGGTCGATTCCCACCCGCATCATAAATCGCAAGGTCAGTTTCAAACGCCGTACCCACCTTCGAAGAGTCAGGCGACCACGCAGGCAAACATTCCGTCAACTGATCGTCGAGCAACCTCTCTTTTCCATCTAAGCTGATGAGTCGTGGGCGGCCCGCCGGCAACCGGAAAGCCCTTTCGCGCGCGTCCCATTCGTCTTCTTTACACGCCAGCGCTACCAGTGCATGACTGTCGGGCGCCCAGGATAAGTAAAAGTAGATCAAACCGTCGCGAGTCGTGAGTGGCTTCAGATCAAAACCGTCACGGTTACAGATATAAATCTGCTCGGTAGTGAATGTCTGAACCGCAGGAAAAGCTGGAGCAACAGATGGCGAAGGCGAAGGCTCGGTCTCCGGCAATTCAGCGCCCTGCGGAGGAGTCGGACTGGGAGTCGGCAGCACACTTTTACGAGCGATGAATGTAATGAAGTTACCGTCTGACGACCAGGCAACCGTTTCAGGGAAGACGCATGAGAGACTCGGCGGCGTCAGGTTACGCAAGAACTTTCCATCCGCGGCATACATGTCGATGCGAAACGTCTGCCGCGCGTCCTCTTCCGTGCTATAGAGCGCGAGTGCTCGTTGACCGTCCGGAGATGTGACCGTGCGTAGTAGCGCATGGTCCGATCGGTTCGATTCGAAGTCAGTCAGAATCGCAGCCAGCCTTTCGACTGGCTCGTTTTTCTGAATCTCTGACTGCACGGTGATGTCTGGCTCAAACCGGTAGGACAGTCGTTGGGCCGGAACGTCCCGCAGAACGAGCGGGCGCACGTCCTGCTTTTGCGTGATAGATCTGCACCCGGCCGCAGCGGCAAGCACATAAAAAACTGTTGTAAGGGTGAATAAGAACGTGGTGTTTTGTTTCAGACTGCTTCAGGCCTCCGGAGCAGCCGCATGATATTTAGCAAGGCGATCTGTGTCAATTGAGTAGTTTCGAGTTCCGAGTTTCGAGTAACAGAATGCTGGCTCGGAACTCGGAACTCGGAACTGATGTTTTATGGCTAATTCCGAGGACGCAGAGGTGGAGGAGGCGGTCCATAGACGAGCTCAGAAGCCAATTGAGGACGCAGGGCCAGCAACGCTCGAATGGTGTCGCGAGGCGAAAGATGATCTTCGTCGCCCTCATCCTGATCGACGCAATTGTGCGCGACGGAGCGCGCGATCCGTCTGGCAAGTGGCTCGTAGTCGGGATTCCGGGTGACAAATGTGCGGGCGGCGATCGCGCCAATCAGATCAGAAGTTAATTCCTCAGCTCTTTGTTCGTAGATTTTGAGACCCGTCAGTCCTGAAGCGCGCCGGCCGACAGTTTGAAACAACATCCGCAGACTATCGCGCTCTCCATCGGCGATGTGCACTAGCTCATGGGCCAACACGCTGATCATTCCTTCGTCCGAAGGCAAACCTGCCAGAAAAATTGTTCCGAAAGTTATCGTGTGGGGCCTACGCAGAAAAACCGAAGCGTTATCGCGCGAGTCGACATCGGGCTTCACACGTTTCACCGTGCGAAGGCGAGCAATCGCTCGTTGCATGTTTAGCTTGTGAGCGCTGGTCTTGTTCAGCTTGTACTCAGATGACAACTGACGTATGGAGTCCTCGACCAACTCCCTGGCTATAGGCAAAAGGCGTCGGGCTCGCTCGGCGCCGGCGACAGCTTCCGGACTGTATATCGGCAGGGAAGGCCGGCCCTGCATGTCATCAATGGGAACGCTGCCCTTGGGATCTTTCTTGCGCTCGAGACAAATGACGCCGATTGCTGTCTCCACCAACTCGCGTGCGGCGGGAGACATGACCTCAGGCTTAGAAGTTGTATGAGAGTCTTTGGTGATGGAGCGCTTCCGCTGCGCCACCGTGGGAACGGCGACAAGCAGCGGGAAGAGTGCAATTGCGAGGAGGACACGGAGACGCGGAGATGCAGGGACGCGACGCGGAGACGGGGGGACGGGGGGACGGGGAGACAAGGGGACGGGGGGACGGGGAGACGGTGGGACGGGGGGACGGGGGGGCACGGGGACGGGGGGACGCGGAGACAAGGGGTCCCGTCTCCGTGTCTCCGTGTCTCCGCGTCTCCGTCTCTCTCTCTTCACCTATCCCTCCACACTGTCTTACGCTTTTCCATGAATGCGTTAATACCTTCCTTGGCGTCACTCGTTTTCATCAATTCATGCAGGTAAACATTTTCCATCTCTGATAAAGCAGAGTCGATTGTACGCCCATGACCCAAATCCATCGCCCTTCTCGTGAACTCCAGGGCAGTCGCCGAATGCTCCCGTAGCTTTCCCAGCACGTCCTGTGTCTTTTGCTCGAGTTGGTCACTCGCCACAACGTGATTGACCAGTCCAATACGAGACGCTTCCGCAGCATCGATCAGTTCGCCAGTAAGAATAAGTTCTCGAGCACGTTTTTCGCCAACGATCCGCGGCAGGAGCACGGCTGCAACGGGAGGAAACACACCGAGTTTTATCTCCGGCTGGCCAAAACGAGCGCGCTGACTGGCGATGACAATGTCGCAAGCCGCAATCAGTTCGCACCCGCCTCCCAATGCCGGTCCGTCTACGACCGCCACGGTTGGACGCGCGATCTGCTCCAACATACGAAATATCATGTGAAAAGAATCGAGCATCTCATAGACAGAATCTTCGACGTGATCCTCCACCGCGACTCCCGCGCTGAAGGCACGACAGTCTTTGGCCGCATCAAAAACGATCGCGACGACACCGCGCTCGGCGGCGCATTCCGATAGCGCGTTGCCGATTTCTTTCATCATCGCGATGTTGAAGATGTTTAGAGGCGGGCGCGCAAACGTTATCCGAGCAACGCGGTCGGCAATACTGAATTTGATGTCCTGATATTCGTTGGGCATGTAATTACCTGAGCGGAGCACGGAGCCATGACTGGTAAATCCGCCTCTGTTCATCACTCGGGTTGCTGACGGTCACAATTCGATACGGAGCATCGACTATTCCGCCCAGCTTTAACGGCAATAAGCTGAGCTCATCGAAGCGAAATATCGTTAAGCTCGCCAGATCGCCCGGCTTTTTCTCCGCGATGCGCGCATCAAAAAAAGCACGCGTGGCTCGACGGTTATCCAGTGCAACAATTTGATCGCCGGTGTTCAAACCCTGTTCGTACGCAGGCGACCCCGCAAACACGCGGCGAACCATTAGCCGATCTCCGTCCTGGGCCAACTCGGCGCCGAGATATGGCCTTTCGATGGGCTTGACGCCGCCGGTAATCCCCGACGTGTCAAGTCGCAGCCCAGCCGCCGCTAGCGATGCATTGTAATCCAGCTCTTCACGCCCACGAACATATTTAGAAAAGAACTCCTCCAAACTCGATCCAGCCATCATCTCGCTGACTCTCTGAAAGTCTGACGGCGTGTAATTACGATCTTTCTTGTAGAACTCGTAATAGAAATGACGCATGACATCGTCAAGCGACTTCGAGCCGTTGCTGCGTTTTCGGATTTCGAGATCCAGCAGCAGACCGAGAATGGCGCCTTTGTCGTAATAATCGACTTGAGAATTCACTGAATTCTCATCCTGCCGGTAGTACTTGATCCAAGCATCAAAGCTTGCTTCCTCAGCGCTCATCACGAGACGGCCCGGTATTCTTTGCAATCCCTGAAAGGCCCGCGCGGCCGAGCTCAGGAACTCGCGATCGGATATCAACCCCGCACGCCGTAAGATGACATTTTCGTAATAGCTCGTGATGCCTTCCGCCACCCACAGCAGCTTCGTGTAATTCTCTTGCGTGTAATCAAACGGACCGAGCACGTCTGGCCGAATGCGTTTGACATTCCACAAATGAAAAAATTCGTGCGCAACCAGCGACATGAATCCTTGATAGGTGCCCGAAGGTTGAGCAGCTGGAGATGCCGCGGCAAACCGGTCGGTAGGTTGAATCTGGAATCCGAAACTCGGATAACCGAGCGCTGTCGAGTTCAGATGTTCGAGTCCACCTCCGCCGGTCGATCGCAAGTGCAGAAAAAAAGTGTAATCGCGATACGGAATCTCGCCGCCCATCAGCTCAATCGAGGCCTCGACTACTTTCTGTACGTCACGACGCATCAAGGTCGGGTCATAGTTCCCTTCACCATCGATGACGATCCGGTGTGGAATACCTTTGACATCGAACGAGAGCGTTTTAAAGCTACTTACTTCGACTGGAGAGTCGTAAAGAATGTCAAAGTTCTCCGCTCGAAAGGTGTTCTTAGAGCCAGGCACTGCGGGGAGCGCCGTTGCGACTTGCCACGGTTGCGGCGCGATCACATGCAAGGTCGAAGGCAACTTGAGGAAGCCATCCAAATACATCAGCAACGCGGCATTATTCCAGAACGCATGCTCGGAATTGAGCTCGTTAGTCCGTACTGACAGCTCGTTCGCATAAACGCGATACGTTGCTCGCCACTCTGGAGCGCCGTTGGTCTGAACTCGCCATGAATTTTTATTAATCTTCTCCCATTTAAGTGGTCGCTGGGTCGCGTCTGTAGCAGAAAAGTCCTGCACATGCCGTGCGAACTCGCGAACCATATAAGACCCGGGTGTCCAAACCGGCATCACCAGCGTTTCCTCATTTGGTGCTGGTCCAGTGGACCGTTTTACTCGTACTTCGATCTCCAGCATGTGCGTGTGCGGTTTGGACATGGAAACTGTAAAAGCGATCTCCGGGTTCGAAGACTGAGCTGCCGCTTTGCCAGCCAGCGCGCAGAATACGATTAAGACTGCCAAGCGGACGGCATTGTTGGTGGTGATAACCATTTTGCAGTGAACCCCTTGTGTTCAAGTAATTCGGGAGAGAACGGGATGTTACTACGAAGTCGCGAATTGAGTCGAAGTTGAAGATTACTGATTTATGTTTTTGACGGCCGCAATCCTTTCTCGTCAAGAACGATCCACGAAATAACACGAACGTTCACGAAGAAAGTTTCGTGTTGGTTAGTGTGATTTAGTGGATCGTTTTCCTGTGCGATCCAAACCGGCTCTGTCGCTTCTGGAGTTGAACTGGCCGTGTTTGAATCTTAATATCTTGGTCGCTCTCAACAGGCTCAATAGAAAGGCGGTCCACTGATGCTCCGCAAAATCATTGCAACTTCACCTACTTGGATACCACTCCCGATACGCCTCGGAATGGGCATAGTATTTCTGGCCCATGGCGCACAAAAGGTATTAGGTAGTTTCGGCGGGCCGGGCCTGCAAAAGTTCGTCTCGTTTCCTCCACCTTTTGGGTTCATGAGGCCGGGCTGGTTCTGGATGGGCGCGGCGGCAATCTCAGAACTAGTCGGA
This sequence comes from Pyrinomonadaceae bacterium, assembly GCA_035281525.1. Classification (GTDB taxonomy): domain Bacteria; phylum Acidobacteriota; class Blastocatellia; order Pyrinomonadales; family Pyrinomonadaceae; genus PSRF01. The sequence continues at coordinate 6,176 of DATEDU010000173.1, forward strand.
GGATTGTTGATTCTGATTGGATTGTTCACTCGAGTGGGCGCCTTCTTCATCGGCTGCACCATGCTAACAGCGGTAGTGGGAGTACACTCTCAAGCCTTTTTTGCCGCCAATCGAGGTCTCGAATATCCACTATCTTTGCTGGCGATATCGTTGGCGCTTTTAATTTCTGGAGGAGGAATGGCTTCGGTCGACCTCGCGTTGACAAAGGGACGACGGTAGAGATCCATGAACCGCTCTCCACTGGTCGTCATCTTCACAACTGTTTTCATCGACCTGCTGGGCTTCGGCATAGTCATTCCGGTTCTTCCGTACTATGCCGAGAGTACGCGGTTTAATGCTACGCCTCGAACTGTTGGCTTCCTCTTCGCCTCTTATTCGATCATGCAACTATTTTTCGCGCCGGTGCTGGGCCGGCTTTCAGATAAGTATGGCCGGCGCCCAATCCTCCTAATATCAATACTCGGGACAGGGCTCGGATTTTTAATTCTTGGGTTTGCTACAACGATCTGGATGCTTTTTGCCGGCCGGATTCTTGACGGCATTTCCGGGGGAAATATCTCAACTGCTCAAGCCTACATTGCTGACATCACTCCTGTGGAAGAACGAGCAAAAGGGATGGGATTGGTGGGCGCCGCTTTCGGTCTCGGTTTCGTTTTTGGGCCCGCCATTGGCGGCATCCTTAGTGGCTGGGCCTACTACATGCCTTTTCTTCTCGCTGCAGCACTCTGTTTTGCAAATGCCGGCTTACTCTATTTCACTTTGCCGGAAACGGTCACTCCGGATCATCCGGCGCGAGTCTCGGCTGGAGAACGCGGTCTGGGAAAACTATTTAAGTCACTCAAAAACCCACGACTCGGTTTCGTACTGACAATTTATTTCTTGTTCGTTGTCGCCTTTTCGATTATGACGACGGCGTTCTCGCTGTATACGATGTTCCGGTTCGGCTATGACGCGACGCAGACAGGCTATATCTTCGCTTATGTCGGTCTCCTCGCGGTTATCATTCAGGGCGGACTGATTGGGCGACTCGTCAAGCGCTTTGGCGAACTTCCGCTGGTCATCGTCGGCGCACTCTTCTTCGCCGGAAGTTTGTTTGCAGTCCCTTACGTTGGACCACAAACGGGTGGATTGTTGGCGTTGCTGGTTGGTGGCGGCATCTTTTCAGTCGGGAACTCGCTGGCGACGCCGGCTCTGGCCAGTCTGGCTTCAAAGGCGGCTGGTCCTGCTGAACAAGGCGGAGTACTTGGTTTGCTCCAATCGTCCGGTAGCCTGGCACGCGCTGTGGGACCTTCGATTGCTGCGGTGTTGATTCACAGCGCCGTAGCTCAGATGGGCGCGGATGGGGTGAAACACTTCATGAGCAATCAGTCGCTGTTTGTGACCTTCTGGACCGCCTCGGTCATTATGTTTTTGGCTTTTTTGATGGCGGTCTACTTCACCAGGTTCAATTCGGTTAGAAGAATCGCCGTATGAGATAGAGGAGCAAACTGAGAACCACTGAAATGATCAACATTGAAATGATTGGTATGTAAACCCGCGTGTGCTCACCTTCGTAACGAATGTCGCCCGGCAGACGTCCAAACCAGTTCAGCCCGCCGCTGTAGATCAAGAGCCCGATCAGGACCGCGCACGCGCCTCCAACAATCACCAATATTCCAAGAGACCGATTCATTTATGTTCGACAAACTTTAGTTTGTCGTTTCCTTCCCAAATTGTGCTCAGTCTAGCCACCCGACAAACTAAAGTTTGTCGGACATTGTCATTTCAAGAATGGCGCCAATGGTCCATCAGGCTTAATGATGTCTTTCAACACAGAGTAAGGAATCAAGACGTGTTGCGGACCGGCTGCGTAAGGCGCGACTTGATACGCATCAAAGTTGATCCCCAAACCCTTCTTTGTAATCACCCAACTTTTGTAATTGTCTGCGCTAGGGCCGGCGCCCTTTTGCACCCATTCATCGTCGAACATCGACTCCCCACCTTTCGATGACTGCTTTTTCAATTCCTTAATGCTGTAGGAGGAGATCGTTTGCAGATACTTCGATCCGGGATTGAAGAGGTCGGCGAGCTTAATTGGTTTTCCCGCTTTCAGATCATAGTTAACGACTCGAGTATGGGAGTTTGGATGTGCAGCGCCTTGAAAGTAGGTGCCGATATTGAATTGAGTACTGATGAGACTGTCGTTTGCCAAGCTGATGGTGTAGCCAACTTGAAGACCGCTGTTGCCACTTGCTGGTTCTTCGTCGGTTTGAATTTCCGCCTGCTCGGCGGCCCACTCAGCCATCTCTTTGCGAAAGTTTGCGACCTCTGCAGCTGCGACATTCTTCGCTTCCTGGTTGAACTTGTCGTAACGACCGTCAGTTGCGCCTGTTACCTGCGGATAGTCGGCATCAATTTCGTACTTGAGTTTCTTATTATTTTCTTTGATCGACTTCGAAGCGATCTCGACGCCACCACTGAATTCGATTGGTTCCTGATGCAATGAAAAAGCGGTTTTCTTGTCGCCGTTCGGCTTAGTCCAATTTCCGGCTATCGCAATCAGTCCGTCGTCCTGATTTTGTTGCCAAAGGCCTTTAAAGATCCCAGTTTGTTTTCCCTGCGGATCGAATTCCTCAAGTGTCACATAGCCGTTGGTGTCGATGCTGCCTTTCAGATCTATCTTTGTCCCGACTTTTTGATAGAAGTAGCTGCCCCACAATTTGTCACCTTCACGAGTCAACTTCATCTGCAGTCCGAGGCTGCTGCCAATAGATCCTCTGAAGTACTTGACCTCAGCAACCGGAGTCGTGCCTCCGGCTGGAGGATTGAGTTGCTCGGCTTCCGCAGTTTGCGAGTTAGCGTTTTGGGGCGGAGGTGCAGAAGCTCTTTTGCAGCCGCCCAGAGCGACAAGCATGACGGTCAGCAAGGTGGCTAATAAAAACTTCATTTCGTGTTATTTCATGTCTTACGTTCGTATTATTTCGTGGATGTTACCCGTACCAACCCACTGTTCATTACTTCATTGCGAATATCTTCGAACGTCAGATGACAAAGACAACCACCAGTGAACGTTTCAATGTTCGTGACGTCGGCCAGGGCAAATGGCGGCTTAGGGTAGTTATCGAGCTCTTCATCCGTTTCAAAACTGACTTCGGCCAGTACCAGGCCGAACAGGTCGCCTAGAAACATGTCGATGCTGAAATCGCGTCCTTCCCATTGGAACGGGTAACGGTTCTTACGGATTTCGTTTGCTTCGAACACCGATAATGTTTCCGCTTCTACTGCATTGAGGTAAGTGTTCGTGATTAGTGTTCGAGAAAAGTCGTCGGGTTTAGGCGCAAATTTCTGAGTAAATTTGACTGTCCACTTGTTGGTCTTGGGGTCGCGCACCTTGCGGATTCGAAGCCGAGTTCCGGTAATGTAGTTGTCCGTGATCTGCAAGTGAGGATCGGCGCGGGTCATGCCTTCGGGGAGATCTTGCAAGAGATAACGACGCTCGCGCTCAATGCGCGCGTACTTGCTTTCGGGAATGACGGTGTTCTGATCTGTAAGCTTCGCAACACCCATTACCGAGTTACTTTACCTGTAACGGCGGACGAGAACAAAGCCCGGCCCACGCGCTATCGCAGGTGGTACTGATCTCATGACGCGTTTATAATTGATGAGCCGAAACGAACATAAGGGACTACTAATGACATCGAATAACATTGCCACTCTTCCACAGCATGTGAACTTCAAGGGACGCATTCTTTTCTTAACTGAAGATACCGCTCTCATCCGAAGACAATTAGAAGCTTCTACCCGACACGGCGACACGGAGACGCTGGGACGCGGGGACAAGGCGGCTCAACTCGAACAGGAGCTCGCGGAGAGATTATTCAACGATGATCTGCCGTTGATGAGTAACATTTCAACGGACGAGATCACGCCGGGCTGGGTCTGCTTTTACTACGACGAAACGCTGGGCCAGTACGTTTACGTCGGCATGCGCGAAGGCGCAGTCCAAAAGGACGAAGTAAAAAACGGGGGTTTCGCAGTCGTTGTTTCCGGCCTGTCGAAAGGATGCGGCTCCTCGCGCGAGACAGCACCTTACGCCGAGAAGGCTGCGGGCATTCAGCTCGTGATCGCGAAAAGTATCGAGAAGATCTACGGTCAGAATTCCCAGAATATCGGATTGCTGACGTCGACGGACTTCGGATTGATCGAACGGATTCGGCGTGGTGAGAACATCCCGCTGACGGAGTTCACTAAAGGACTCGATCCGATTTCGCAAGACATCGTTAAGTACGGCGGTTTGTTCAACTACAACAAGGCTCGATTAGGTGGAGAGGTGTCGCCACCGCCGCTGGAAACGAAAGCACGGCCGATGACGATTGTGGAAAAGATCATCGCGAAGCATGCATTCGTGTCTGCCGGAAAAATCGGTGTTGAAGCCGTGAAGCCCGGTGATGCGTTGTTTGCTGTTGCTGACGTTCGATTCTCGCATGAGTACGTGACGCCAATGGCCGAGTCGCTCTTCAAACAAGCGTTGGGCCGCGACGCGCGCGTCACCGAAGCGGAAAGTGTTTACGCTTTCCGCGATCACCTGACGTTCCTTGGCCGAGTGATGCCGGAAGAAAAGCGAAAGCTCGGCTTGCTCGAACGCGCTGACGGTCTTGCCGTAACTCAAAACCGTTTCACTGACGAACAAGGCATACGACTTTATGGTGAAAGTCCGGGTGGAGGCTCTGAAGCCATTTGCCACAATGCAGTGGTTGAAGACTTAGCACTGCCAGGGCAACTGGTGATTGGCACAGACTCGCATACGTGCATGGCGGGCGTGCTCGGATGTTTCGCCTTCGGCGTGGGCTCGACCGACATGGCGAATGCCTGGTACACGAAAGACATTCGCATTCGAGTCCCTGAGACGGTCCGTTATGTCTTGAAAGGAAAGAAGCGCGCCGACGTCGCTGCTAAAGACGTGATGCTGGTGATTCTCGCGTCGGAATACATGAAGTCGTCAAAAGGAATCGGCAAGGTGCTGGAGTTTGCGGGTGAGGATTTGAAGAACTGGCCGATGGATGAACGCGCTACTCTCACTAACATGGCGGTTGAGGCTGGAGGGACCACCGGAATCATCGAGCCCGACGAAGTCACGCTCGACTACATCGTGCGCACGCGCGCGCTCGATGCGGAGGAGGTTCGCAAAGGATTCACTTTCAGCGACCCAAATGCTGAGTATGCCGCTGTGTTTGAAATTGACTTAGATGAGATTCGACCCATGGTCGCATTGCCCGGCGATCCTCGGAACGGTGTTGCCATTGGAGACCTTCCAGAAGAGGTTCGTATAGATGCCGCGTACGGAGGCTCATGTACCGGCGGCAAGATGGCGGACATGGACATGTACGCTGAGGTGCTACAGAACGCATTGGATCAGGGCAAGCGTGTAGCACCCGGCGTTCGACTGTATTTGCAGTTCGGCTCTCAGAAAATCAAGCAGTACGCACGTTCGCGTGGTTACATCGAAATTTTTGAGCGCGCGGGCGCCGAGCTGATTGATCCTTCATGTGGCGCTTGTATTAATGCTGGGCCA
>DATEDU010000174.1:0-3648 GCA_035281525.1 Pyrinomonadaceae bacterium
GTCCAATTCTCAAATGGCTTCCGCATCGACCTCGATCAACTCGGTAAAGAAAAAGGGAATCACGCCTTAGTCATCAATGCGAGCCAGTCGGCGGGAGTCTTTGAGATCGATGTGAAGCGTACGAGGATTGATGCTCTCTGCGCGACCGGCCACAAGTGGATGCTCTCGGGCTATGGCTCAGGCTTTGTGTACCTGAGCAGGAGATTATTGGAGCAGACAATGCAGAGAACGATCGGCTGGCTTAGCGTGGTCGAGCCGTACGGCGATCGGAATGCTGAAGTGCATTTACGGAAAGATGCGTCGGCGCGCGCCGAGTTAGGGTGCCCTCATTTTGCAGGGATTTTCGCGCTCGGGGCGTCCGTCGATCTTCTGAGTCAGATCGGAATAAGGAATATCGAGGAGCGAGCACTTTCGTTGAACAAACTCCTCACTGATCGGCTGCGGGAAGGCGGTTGGAAAGTACTTTCGCCCTTAAACTCGGAAAGTTACCGGTCGGCGGAAACGTTAGTCGCGGTTGATAACCCAGCCGCGGTGGTCACGAGGCTTGCGTCGCAAGGGATTATTGTTACTGAGAAGCCGGAGGGGATCCGAGTGTCGACTAACTTTTTTAATAATGAGAAAGATATCGATCGCCTAATCCAAGAAATAACACGAAACAAGGAAGCGTAATGACACGAAGGTTTCATTTGCGTTTTGTAGTGACCCGAGTCTTGCGGTCAGTCTTCTCAGCCAAACCATCACTGCCAAAATGCTTGCGGGCAAGACGAATGAACGTTTGCATTATCGGCGACTCGTAACCGCCGCTTAGCCAGGCGATACCCAGTTCCCAATTGATCTCAGCGCCTTCGATCCACCACCGCACCAGCCGCCCCTTCTCCACATCTTCACTCGCGGATTCAAATGGAACAATCCCAACACCCATGTCAGCTTCCACCATTCGTCTGATCGCAGCTTGACGGCTCAACTCCATAGTCACATTCAGACTGACTCCCGCCTGCGAGAAAAACTCGTTGATGAGGCGGCGCGTATTTCCTCCGCGTTCACCGAGAATCAGTTTTTCGCCAGCCAATAGGTAGGCGCTGACGGTGCGTTCTTTCGCCAAGCGGTGACGAGGAGAAGCAATCGCGATCAACTGATCTTCTGCCAGCCGTTCGGTTTGAATGCCGCGTGCTTCTACAGGAAGAGAAACGAATGCCAGGTCCAACTCGCCGTTAAGAATCTGTTGGACCAAGGCTTCGCTGGTACCTGACACCACCGTGACTTCAGCCTGGCTATGTTGCTTGTTGAGTTCTCTCAATAGCTTGGGCAAAGTCTCGGTCGCCACTGTGGCTGAAGAAGTGCCGATCCTCAACCGACCTTTTTCAGCGCCTGCCAGCTCCGCAATTTCGTCCTGAGCCGCGTCATGCTCTCGCAGAATAAGGCGCGCGCGCTGGAGTAAATGCTCTCCGGCCTCGGTCAGAATCACGCGGCGTGGCGCTCTGATGAACAACTTTGCGCCTAACTCAGTTTCCAACTGCCTAATCTGCATGCTGATGGCCGCTTGCGTGACGTGCACGCGTAAGGCGCCGGCGGTAAAGGTTCCCGATTCCGCAATCGCCACAAACGCTCGAAGTTGTCTGATTTCCATCGGAGGCTCCGGTATCAACTGCAATTATCATAATAATAAAATCTTTTAGTTTCCATTATAAATTCCTGTTGCCTAGAATTGGCTATCCAATGGTGACGGTTGAACGCAGATCGAACGATGTGCTGACGGCGCGGCGTGCGCGCTCGCGCGCGGCTGTGGTGGGAGTAGATGGCGGCGGCAGCAAGACACATGCGGTGATAATGGATGCCGATCAGCGAGTGATCGGTGAAGGCAGGGCTGGACCATCAAACCCGTTGCGAGTCGGGATTGCCCAAGCTGCTATGGCCGTGCGTGAAGCCATTGATCGAGCTTGCGTCGAAGCGCAAGTTCGCCGGGAAGACATTCGTGCAGCTCAGATCGGTTTGGCAGGTGCACGTCGCAAGGACTTGAGCGCGCGAATTCGTGAAGCACTGAGCGGACTGGGCATACGAGACATTGAAGTTGTGAGTGATGCCGATATCGCGCTTTACGGCGCGACGAATGGCCATGCAGGTGTTGTGGTAATAGCCGGCACGGGCTCGATCTGTTGCGGAGTCGATCAGCGGGGCAAGCAGTACTGCGCCGGCGGCTGGGGCCCGCTTGCGGGAGACGAAGGGGGCGGATCTTGGATCGCGCGCCGCGCGCTGCGGGCTGTGGCCCATGCGTCGGATGGTCGTGGGCCAAAGACTTCGCTGACGGCGGCCGCTTGTTCTTACTTCCATGTCAGTTCTCCAGAAGATCTTTCAACCGCCATTTACGCGCCTTCCATAACCAACGAACGCTTGGCGGGTTTTGGCAAACAAGTCATTGAAGCTGCAAATGCCAGAGATCAAGTGGCTCGCGAAATCGTCGCCGATGCCGGGACTGAATTAGGTTTGGCAGCAAGCGCCGTCATCCGCAGCCTTAAGCTCGAGTCAGAGCGTTTTCAAGTAGCCTACGTCGGGCGTATCTTCGCTACCGCCGGCGAGTTGGTGCTTGAACCCATGCGCGCACGTATCGCCCAAGCAGCGCCCCGTGCCTTTGTCGCGCCACCGGTTGTCTCCCCGCCGGTGGCTGCGGCACGCATGGCTCGCGAGCGTTCCAATCATGTTGCTCTTGCGGTCTGAAAGCTGTTAGATCTGAAGCTGTTAGATCGACCCGCAAATGAATTCTGACTCTTCAGACCGCCTTCCAATCACAGAATTAGAAAATGATCGGAGCGCGAATCTGAGTGCGCTGCCAGTGCGCGAGATTGTTGCGCTGATGAATGCAGAAGATGCGCAGGTCGCCGCCGCAGTCTCCGCAGTTCTCCCTGACATCGAGCGCGCAGTTACCGCGATCGTCGACCGACTTAGGGCCGGCGGTAGGCTTTTTTATATCGGAACTGGCACGTCGGGCCGTTTAGGAGTGTTGGATGCAGCGGAGTGTCCTCCTACGTTCGGCGTCTCGCCGGAACTGATTCAGGGAGTCATCGCCGGTGGGTATGGAGCCTGCTATCGTGCGGTTGAGGCTTCCGAAGACGATCCTGACTCGGCTCAACAGGACCTGCTGGGACGAGGATTCAAGAAAGAAGACGCTCTCGTTGGTATCGCAGCATCCGGAAGAACACCATACACGGTCGGTGCTGTATCTTATGCGCGGAAGCTCGGCGCCCTCACTGCGGCAATCACATGCGTACCCGAGTCGCCGATCACTCAGGCTGCGGAAGTGAGTATCGTTCCTGTAGTTGGGCCGGAAGTGCTTGCCGGCTCGACGCGGCTAAAAGCCGGGACGGCGCAGAAAATGGTGCTCAACATGATCTCGACAGCTACGCTGGTCAAGTTGGGTTATGTTTCAGGTAATCGCATGTCCAACATTCGTGCGAGTAACACGAAACTTCGCGCACGTGCAATCAGAGTCATCATGGCGGAGACTGGTCTTGACGATGCTGAGGCGGAAAAGGTTTTGGACGCGGCGGATGGCGATACAAAATTAGCTTTGGTCATGACCCGTTCGGGATCTGATATCGAGTCGGCTAGATCAGCGTTAGTGGATGCAAAGGGAGTTGTGCAAGAGGCGATTAA
>DATEDU010000175.1:0-4433 GCA_035281525.1 Pyrinomonadaceae bacterium
TGATCTGAGCAGCCGGAAAGAGCTTGGGAAACTCCATCATGTTTCGATGGCTGGCGCCGCGAAACGAATAAATCGATTGAGCCTCATCACCAACCACCGCGATGTTATCGTGTGTAGCAGTCATCAACCGCACGATCTGCGCCTGTAGCTTGTTCGTATCCTGGTACTCGTCCACCATGATGTAGCGATACTGATCCGAAAGCTGCGTGCGCATGTCTTCGCTGCCTTCGAGCGCTTCACGAAAACGTACGAGCAGATCGTCATAAGACAGCATGTGGCGATCGCGCTTGAACTGCTCGAAAGCCTTGAACAGCGACTCGAGCTCGGAACGTTCATCCAGGAACTGCGGATAGTGCTGGGTCAACACTTTCTTCATCGGCATGACCTTGTTGACCATCATGCTGAAGATACCGCCAATCGTGCGCTTGCGCGGAAAATGCCTGTCCTTAGTCAATCGTAGTTGACGGCGCAGAAGGTCGATAATGTCTTCGGTATCGACCTGATCGAGCACGGTAAAATTGCGCTGAACGCCCGCTTGCTCGGAGAACTTTCTCAGTACCGAGTGGCCCAATGCGTGGAACGTGCCGCCGGAAACTCGCTGGCATCGAGCGTCAGCTAAGGCTGCAGCGCGCGCGAGCATGCTGGTCGCGGCTCGGCGCGTGAAAGTCAGCAGCAGCACGGACTCAGGACGTACTCCCATTTCGACCAATCGCGCCACGCGATAAACGAGCGTTCGGGTTTTACCGGTTCCGGCTCCGGCGACGATCAGCAGTGGACCCTCAGTAGTAGTAACTGCTTTGAACTGACTTTCGTTAAGCTCAGTCTCGTAGTTTATTCCGCCTGAACGCGTCACGACGGACTTCAAGATCAGTCTGCTCTTCGTTGTGGTTGGTTCCGTTTTCCCGAGCTCAAAATTGTGTTTGAAAGCCTTGAGCTCTGTCGCGAACTCCACGACCGATTGGTACCGCTCCCTTGGCGCCTTGGCCAACGCCTTCGTCAGGATTTTTTGAATCTCGGGCGCGAGCTCGGATTTGTTTTCGATCAGCAGATTTGGTTCGCCGTGAAGGATCGCGTGCATCGTGTCGATCCGATTTTCATTCACGAAAGGACACGTCCCCGTCAGCATTTCGCAGAGAACAACCGCGAAGGAAAAGATGTCACAGCGGCGGTCAACCCTTTGGCCGAGTAACTGCTCAGGCGACATGTAATTGACCGTGCCCATGAGAGTTCCCGACTCAGTTTCAATACGAAGGAGCGTTTTCTGTTCGCTGTCCGCCACCAGTGCGCGCTCGCGCTGCGCGACGAGTTTCGCTAGACCAAAGTCGAGAATCTTGGCGTAGCCGTCACGGCTGATCATCAGATTTTCGGGTTTGAGATCGCGGTGAATGATGCCTGCTTCATGAGCTTTGGCGAGTCCTTCCGCGATCTGGATGGCGATGTCCAATGCCGCCGTGAGTCCTAACCCGCGTGATTTGATTTTCTGCCGTAAAGTCTCGCCCTCGACATACTCCATCGCGATGTAAGGCTTGCCATCATCTTCGCCGACTTCGTACACGGTGAGAATATGAGGATGGTTTAGGGCTGAAGCCGCGCGTGCCTCCTGCAGAAAGCGGCGACGGCGATCCTGTTGAGTGAGAGATTCCGGCGGCAGGACTTTGAGTGCGACCACGCGTTGAAGCTTTTTGTCGTAAGCTTTGTAGACCGCACCCATGCCGCCTGCGCCGATGGGTTCGAGCACTCGATAGTGTGCAATGGTTTCTTCAGGAATGACCTTCATTGGGAGAACTCGGGTCTTCCTAGTCTAATCGATAATTGAGTCGTGATGAAGTGATGAGCTATCCGCAGATTACGCAGATTGATAGTTTGCCAATTGGTCTTTGGACTTTGGTCTTACGTCTTTGAACGTATGGTTTTATCTTCTCCGAGATCGCGGAGAAGATCCGGGCGACAGGACCTGAAGAGCGAAAACCAAAGACCTAAGACCAAAGACCAAATCGGCAAATGGGCAATGCTGTTAGCCTTGCTTGGCGATTTGAGCGCGGAGCCGTTCTTCCTGCTCGCGCAGCTCTGGAGTGAACTCGTCGCCAAAGTCCTCCGCCTCGAACACTGGACGAATCTCGACGACTGCTTCTTCTCCCGTAGGATTGGGGCAACGCTTAACCCACTCAATCGCTTCGTCCAGCGATTTGACCTTCCAAATCCAAAAGCCGGCAAGCAGTTCCTTCGTTTCCGCAAAAGGCCCGTCGATTACCTTACGGTCGCGACCTGAGAATCTCACGCGCACTCCCTTCGAGCTCGGATGCAGTCCTTCGCCGGCCTGCATGATTCCGGCCTTCACCAGTTCTTCATTAAAATTCCCCATTTCTTTCAAGAGTTCTTCGCTAGGCAAAACGCCGGCTTCCGTATCCTGATTGGCTTTGATTAAGACCATAACTCGCATTGTTTTTTCTCTCCTTTGGTTTTTATGATGACGCCAGACTCTTTTCCGATTACCGCGAAAACTGGCCCTTCTACGTAAACGTCGATTGACCGGGGCCGAGATCGACAACTTCAAATTCTTTTTTTTGCCCCGTATAATCCCGCAGATTACGCAGATTCAAAACATTGCCGATTGCCAATTGCCAATTGCCGATTATTTGGCGCACATAGTAAAGCCAAATGGAAAAGCGCAATTGAAATGATCCCATTTGGCAACTCGGATAATTGGCAATTGGCAATCGGCAATTGGCAATTGGCAATTTTATAAATGATCGTTCATCTGGTCGACGGGACGTACGAACTTTTTCGTCACTTTTACGGAATTCGTCGGTTTAAGAAAACAGACCCGCCTTATGGTGCTGTAACAGGCGTGCTTCGTCTGGTGACGAAGATGCTCGAAGACGGCGCTACGCACATCGGAGTCGCGACCGATCACATCATTGAGTCATTTCGTAATGGCTTGTGGCCCGGCTACAAGACAGGTGCCGGCATCGAGCCTGCGTTGCGTGCGCAGTTCGAACCGCTCGAGGAAGCACTGGTCGCAATGGGCGTCGTAGTTTGGCCCATGATTGAGCTCGAGGCTGACGACGCGCTCGCATCTGCCGCGCATTTAGCAGCGCAGGATGAGCAGGTTGAAAAAGTATGCATTTGGACGCCAGATAAGGATCTCGCGCAATGTGTGGTGGACGATCGCGTTGTGCAGGTGGATGGACGAAGGGGCGTGATCAGAAATGCCGCTGCAGTAACTGCGAAGTTCGGCGTTACACCGCAATACATCCCTGATTATCTTGCGCTGGTTGGTGATGCCGCCGATGGTTATCCGGGAATCCCAGGCTATGGACCAAAAACGGCAGCTCAGTTCATAAACCGTTATGGGCCGCTCGAAGACTTTCCACCTGACATTCTCAGAGATAAAGTGGAGTACGCGCTGCTTTTTAAGAATCTTGCAAGCCTTAGAACTGATGCGCCGCTCTTCGACGATGTTCAGGAGTTGCGCTGGAGCGGGGCCACTGCTTCGTTTCCGGCATTCGCTAAGACGATGGGCGATGAGTGGCTCGCAAAACGTGTAGCCACTTTGCAGAAGAACCTTAAGAAGTAAATTTGCAAGTTGGGAAGGGGGCAAGCGAAGCGCGCCCCCGCTACGTCCAATAATTCCAAATGACTGACGCTTCCGCTCAAGCTGCTACTTCAGACACACTCACAACACCGGACGTGTCCGCTGCTAGCGTTGGTCGGCGCAAACAACGCTTTGATCGATCGATCATTGCCGGGCCCCTGAAGCCAGCTGTCTGGAAAATTGCCTGGCCGTCAATGTTGACAAATGTGATCGGCGGACTGCAGGGCATCGTCGACCACGCACTGGTGGGCAACCTGATTGGCTACAGGGCTAATGCAGCAATCGGTGTTGCGTGGCAGATCTTCATCGTTGTCATCGTTTTTATCAGCTCAATCTTCACAGGCATGAGTGTTTTGGTCGCTCGATTTGCTGGTGCGGGCGAGGAGGAAAAAGTCGATCGAGTCGTCTATCAAGCGCTTCTTACAGCGCTTGGAATTTCATTGTTGATAATGGCGCCTCTTGGTTATGTTGCCTCGCCTACTCTGCTCGACCTCGTGAATGCCGCTCCCGAAGTTAAAGCTGAAGCCTTGCCATTCCTGCGCATCATGTTTCTCTTTAGTAGCGGCATGATGCTCTTCTTCATGTTCAGTACCGCACTGCGTTCGGCAGGTGACGCCCGGACTCCGATGCTTCTAGGCATAGTTATGACAGTCCTGAACCTGGTGCTTAACATCATCCTGATCCGCGGCCTTGGTCCAATCCCGAGATTTGGCACGGCAGGATCAGCGATGGGCACGGTGATCGCGTCAGGAGTGGTGGCGTTGTACGCAATAATAAGACTGTGGCGCGGCGGATGGGTTGTGTCGTTTCCGCGCGGCAGCTTTCGCCCGAATTGGAC
>DATEDU010000176.1:0-2051 GCA_035281525.1 Pyrinomonadaceae bacterium
TGTAGATTCCCGGCACCGCTTGCGCCGGCAACTTCGGTGCTCTGATTCTGATTTCTCCTTTGCGAGCAGCACCCTTCTGTGCAAACGCGAGCTTCACGTAGCGATCACCTGTAGTCAGACTATGAGTGTTGTGATCGCTGCGAAGCATTACCACAGACGAAATCTGAGCCGGATTGCCCGCTACCGTGATGTCGAAATGTCCACCGTACGAGATCTCTTCTGGTGCATTGACGAGTACCGGACGCGCAGCTCGACTACCGTCCTGCTTGAACAGATAAGGTGGAAGGAAGAGTTGGCCCACGGGCACGCCTTGATCCGGATCTCCCCGCGGAAGCAAGCCGGCATACGACGTCAATAACGGGAACGATGGATCGTCAGGTCGAACCAACGCTTCACGGTTTTCTCCCGCAAAAAAGACTGAGCCATCCGGAAGCAGAGTCGCCGTCCCATGGAGCCCGCGCGAAACAGTTGTCCTCGCGAGTTTAGTAATCGAACCACTCACCGGATCGAACATTTGAAAGTGAAGGCCTTCTTTCTCTTCGTAAGTACACGGCCGCCCATCGACATTGCAATTTGCCGATCGGTTGATGCCTTGTCCGATTAGTACCTTCCCATCTGGAAGCAGCACCGCCTTGGTGGTAGCCAGTGGTTGAAGGATGCTGCCCACGATCCTCCAGCGAGGATTTCGGTCGGTGAAGTCGATAACTTCAACTGTACCGGTTTGTTCTCCATTCGCGTCTTCACCAGAAATCATGAACCACTTGTGCGACACGGTGTGGCCATCGCCGTCGATTTCGATCAAGCTTGCCGTCGGACAGCAGTAAGGTCTTACTTCGGAAGCGGTATCGATCAGCGTCCAATGATTCTTCGCGGGAACGTTTCGCTTCGGATCCTTCATCGCGCCAAGCACGTCGAGGCAATATGTGGTTCCCTTTGTAAAGTCAGGCGTTCCGCCACCGACACCGAACCTTGCACCACCGGGAATCAGCTCAGGCCCATAATCTTTTTCGCCGTCGTACGTGCAGACGACCCAGTCGTCTTTCCCCGGCCCGGTTGAAACGACCTCGAGTTGCGGGTAAAGCGGAAAGGCCATGCGGGCATTTTCCAACGCGATGTTCGTGTCGGTCTTTGGATCGTAAACCTCGGCCACAACCTGGTTCACACGACTCGCGGTGAAGGCCGTATCCGTTTGTGAAATGTTCTGTGTTCCTTTTTGAACGCGGAGTGGATCCGGAGGAATCGCGTTATTCTGATCGAAGCCACCTACAACCAACACCATTCCATTCGGCATAGGTATCGCCGACGGGTACCAGCGCGAATACTTTTGATCCGAAGGCTCAGAGGGTTGTGTGCTTTGCTGATCTCGCGGATCGCAGTTCGCGTAAAACTGTGCATTCGGATTGCTCGCGAATAACTGCAAGCCAAACGGGTCGCTGGCCCAGTTGGATCGTGTGCATGGCTCGCGACGTGGAATCCACGTTTCTGTCTCCGGGTCGAAGATGTTGACCTTGTAAAGTCCGTTGTCGCTTTGCATGTCGTGGCCGCCGAAGACGTAAACTCGTCCATCGACTAGCGTAACGCGTGCATTGCAATACGTGTTGTAGAACATGCCTTTCGAGTGTCCGTTTTCGGTGAACGCGGCGCGGTTCATCGCGAAATCGGCTTCGTCCAGCAATGCTGTGTGAAACTTT
This sequence comes from Pyrinomonadaceae bacterium, assembly GCA_035281525.1. Lineage (GTDB taxonomy): Bacteria > Acidobacteriota > Blastocatellia > Pyrinomonadales > Pyrinomonadaceae > PSRF01. The sequence continues at coordinate 1,692 of DATEDU010000176.1, forward strand.
CCAGTGTTCTTAAAGGCGTCTGGATGACCGATGTCAAACAGTAACTGTCTTTCCATCGTTCGGTTCGCAACGATCCGCGTCGGCACGCTTTGACTCAACCCTTGCCGCATGAGATAGCCGCCGTAGGTTAGTCGCTGGAAGGAATCGTCTGCTACACGATTTGTTCCAAGGCCCAGGAACGGATCGAAGCCGTGAAGTACGTCGCGTAAGGATGAATTGAACTGCAACCCGGGCGTGGTAAATGCGCCGCGAGCTATCGCGAGGTCAGTCAGTGCAGGATCTGCAACGTCATTTTGTGTGTACTCGGGAAATCTCGCGTGGAAAAGTATTTTGGGTGTGGTGGAATTACTTTTCCAAACT
>DATEDU010000177.1:0-3841 GCA_035281525.1 Pyrinomonadaceae bacterium
AACAGTATCAGACTGAACCGTCTCATCTGTGTGATCTGTGGACTAGAAGTTGAACCGCGCTTGCAACTCCACAACTCTTCCCGCCTGTGCACTCTGCGCACGGCCGAAGTCGCGGCTATCGATAACCGGCGAGAAGAACTCGAACGGCGCAAGATTCAAATTGTTAAATGCATTGAAGAAGTTAGCTTTGAACTCCAGAAACGCTCCCTCTCCCAGAAACGAAGGCAGACCCGTTCGCTTACCAAGGCTCAAGTCTACGGCAAAGTATCTTGGACCACGGAAAGAGTTGCGGCCGATGCCTGGTGGGAGCCGTAAATCGGGATTGGTCGTCCCGAAGTAAAGAGTTCCACCGCCTGGGAAATTTCCGCCGGGCCTGATGAATGCTTCGTTGTCTGTATCCTCGAGATTACCGCCAAAATATAGCGTGGGACGCGACGGGCAGACAAAATCGTTTGAATTCGCGGTTCGTGTGCACGACCCGGCATGGGGCGTCCATGGAAAACCAGTGTGTGCCGTCAGGATTCCGTCGATTTGCCACCCGCCGAGTATCTTGCCGACTACGTCTCGACGACCGCGGAAGAAGGGAAGATCCCAAAGACCAGAGATATTGAGATTGTGTCTCACGTCGAAGTCGGATGGACCACGCTCCTGTCGCAAGTCTTGTGGGAAGGTCTGATTGGTTTCAGCGCCCGGTCCTTCGTTGGACAACGTATCGATGCTCTTGGCCCAACGGTAGAGAACGTCAAATTGAAACCCGCGGCCAAAGCGACGCGTCATCCGTGCATTCATCGCGTTGTAGTTCGCGTTTACATCAGGTGTCGGGATGAAAACTGCAAACGCAAAGTAGTCGGCCGGAATGACAGGTTGAACGAATCGTTGATTCACGAGACGAATCAATTTGTGGCTGGAACTTCCCTGGTATCCGAGTGTCGCAGTGAGATTGAACGGCATTGCGTACTGCGTCTCGAATGAATAGTAGTAAACATAAGCGGTACGTGTGTCCGGAAGCGCTCCGTAGACCTCAACTGTCCTGTCTGGAGGCGTGCCCGTTACGGGATCGACTCCCACTGCCAGCGCAGGATTTGCTGGAAAACTAAACGGCGAGGTGCTGTTACCGACTGTGTAGAGAATCTGCCCGCCCGCGAAAGGAGATCCGAAGTCTGTCGCCGCGGTACCACAGCAGATCTGATAGCGCGCGAAGAACGGCGGGTTGCCGCGCGTGTTTGAGAAGACTACTTCGGGAATGCGGTTATAGGCGATGCCAAATCCGCCACGAACCACCAACTTTTCCTGGAGACCAAAATGCCCCGGACTGTAGGCAAACCCGAAGCGTGGCGCGAAGTTGTTTCGATCAGAGTTGTATAGCTCGCTGACAGGCTCGACTCTAGACCCAGCCAAGCCTCCGCCTGGTCCAAATACAAAGTTCGCCACCTGATCGTTTTCTTCCTTGAGCACACCGAAGTACTCATAACGTAGACCCATGTTCAGCGTCAGGTTGGGCCGCGCTTTCCAGTCGTCCTGAAAGAACAAACCGTAGCTGCCAGACCGGAAATGGCGTTCTGCATTCGCGATTCCGCCTGTCTCAGGATCGGCATTGATCTGGTAGAAGATTGGCGCATCGTTGGCCAGGTTGAAGAGGCCTACAAAGCTATACAAAGGACGTGAACCGCCATTGAGGTTGTTGTCGTTAAGCTCTCGGCGATACTCACCACCAAATTTCAGCCCATGATTTCCGCGGACGTGGCTCACTACATCGCGAAATTCGAATGTCTTTTCGGAGAAAACGCCGGGAGTTGTTTCAGCTTGAGGTGCGCCGAAGCGAATTCGACTGCCGTCGCGAAACATCCCCTCAACTTCGATCCGCGGAATGCCGAAGTTTGTTTCAGCAGACGATTCGAGCTCATTGAAAGCGAATTTAGTGAAGTTGAAACGCGCCTCGTTGAGCAGCGTCGAGGATATCGTGCGGTTGTATAAGAAAGTATACGCCGTATTGTGCGGCGCGGTTGTGACGTCAGTTTGCTGCCGTGCTGCACCTCCAGTATCGGCAGTCACAAGAAAAATCCTGGTGAGATAGGTGCTGAAAGCTATTTGATCGTTCGAGCTCGCATTGAAATCAAACCGCGCATTGTACTGATTGGGTCTGTTGTTTCTCGGTTCGGCGATGATGACTCTCTGAATGTCAGGGATACCATCAAGACCTCCGCCGCCGAGGTTCGAGAAGGTTTGATATTGGCCCAGCGAACCGCTCAGCGATCCGATATCGAGACCGCCGCCCACAACCTGACACGGAAAACTCGCCTGTACGTCTGCGCAACTCGGTGTAATGACCCCGGCAGTACGTGGCTGGATGCCGGCGCTACGAAACACTGCGGCAGTGATTCCGCCCGGACGGGCGCTGAGGATGGCGTCGCGGAACTGTGGCGTTTCAACATAACCAGTTGCGAGCGACGTCGTGTTTTCCCGCAGTCCTTCGTAAGAGAAAAAGAAGAACGCACGATTCCTGCCGCTATAGACCGCTGGACCACCCTCACCGAAACGCGGTAGAAAGAGTGGACCACCTACGCTGCCGCCGAATTGACGAAAGAAGCGTTCGACCCTCTCGACGCGCCCGCGGCCAAAGTCGTTTGGATACTTATTAAAAGCGTTGAGCTTGGGACTGTTGTATTTGAGGAACGCGCTTCCATGAAAGTCGTTAGTTCCGTTTTGCGAAACAACTTTGATTTGGGCGCCCGAGTTTCGACCATCCTCGGCAGAATAGCTCGACGACGAAATCTGGATCTCTTTTACCGATTCCTGATTTGGCGTAACTACGGCAGCGCCTCCATGGCTAAGACTATTGACGCTGACACCGTCGACCTGAAAATTGTTTGCCGAAATGCGCTGACCGTTGGCGCTGATCTGTGGTTGGTTCTCAGCCTGGAAAATCGAATTGTTTGAACCTCCCGGGCCTGGAGAATTCGGCAGACCCGACGAGTTTCCGTTTGGGCTTCGGCCGGCATCGCCAAAAACTCCGGGTGTGAGCCGGGCCAGTTCGTAAGGATCGCGACCGACCTGGGGCAGTCGCTTGACCTCGTTAGTCGTGAGTCCTTTCGTGACGTTGGCGTTCTCGGTCTCGAGTTGTGCGGCTACTTCCTGCGTGATGGTTACGGTCGCAGTGACCTCGCCGGTCTCCAGAATAATGTCGATCCCCTGAATGTTTTCCGCGAGGACGGTCACGTTCTCTGAAAGACTCTTCTTGTACCCTGTCTTTTCGACAGTAAGTTCATATTTGCCGGGAGCCAGGCCCAGGATGCGATAAAAGCCTTCACCGCTACTCGTCGTTTCCTGGGTCTTTCCTGTTTCAGTATCTTTAAGTACGACCCTGGCATCGGGTACGAGTGCACCGTTCGTGTCGGAAACGGTTCCTTGTATTCCGGCTTTGAACTGGGCTTGTGCTGTGATCAATGTGGACAAAAGAAAGAGGCCAAACAGACTGATATGGACAATGCTGAAGGTAATGCGCGACATTGGGAAGAACCTCCTGACCTGAGCCTTAGCGCACAGTACATCTGATGGACCAAATTTTTACGGTTTACACATAAAAGTGATCTTTTTGTGACTATCGAGTAAGTTGTAAACGATGTCCAGCTCTTCGGTTTGGTCGACGGCGCCGGATGTGCTATCGCTGCAAAGCGGTGAGGTGCACGTGTGGCGCGTGGATCTGGAACAGATTGACCAGGTTGTGAATGGATTTCGCGGGACGCTGGACCCGGATGAACTGCAACGCGCGAACCGGTTCTATTTTGAGCGGCATCGAAGAGCTTTTGTTGTGGGCCGTGGCTTCCTGCGCGATGTTCTGGGC
>DATEDU010000178.1:0-2210 GCA_035281525.1 Pyrinomonadaceae bacterium
TACCAATCCTAAGGGGCCCGACGCGCTTGCTGCGTCGCTCAAAAAGGGTTTCCCCCAGACCCGCGCGTGCGGCGCAGTCTGATTTTTGAATCGATGGAGGTGCTCAGTGGGCTTCAAAATAGGCCAGAAAGTTGTTTACCCCAATCACGGGATCGGAACCATCGAACAAATAGAACAAAAGCAAATAGGCGCAACCTCACTTCCGTTTTACACCCTTCGCCTTGCTGCTAATAATTCTCTCGTTTTGGTTCCGGTTTCGAATGCATCCGAAGTAGGGCTTCGCTCGCCCATAACTTCAGGCGAATGCGAAATGTTGCTGAAGGTTTTGGCCGATGACTTCACGTCTCCCGCCAATGACTGGAAAGATCGATTCAAGGATTTCTCGGAAAAGATGCGTACCGGCGATATCTTTGAAGTGGCAGATGTGCTTAAGCATTTGACCTATTTAAGTCATATCAAGCCACTCTCTTTTCGCGAACAACGCATGCTGGAGCGTGCCCGTTATCTTGTGATTTCCGAATTGGCGGCCGTATGCCGACAACCGGAGTGCAATATTGAACCTCGCGTTGAACAAGCCTTAGCCAGAGCTTGCACCAAGCACGAACGCCATCCCGTAAAGGCTCATGTCGCTGGGGCCGCTGCAGGACACTAACAGCAACCTTTTCTTAGGTATAGCCCGCTTTTCGAGTCCCTGATCTTTCCAAACGATATCAGTGTGTCTGGTCTATCCAAGCCTTCATTCCTCGCCTCGCGTGGTATAATCCGTTCCCGTTAAAACAAGGGAATCCTCCCCTATTCGAAGAATGGCCGAACCGCCAAGTTATCTGTTCAATTTATTGCTCGCCGACGGTGACGGACCTGTAAGCCTCGTAGTCGTCATTCTAAAGTTGGCCGCTGTCCCTTTGCTCGTTGCTGCAAATGGTTTCTTTGTGGCAGCCGAATTTGCACTAGTGGGCCTGCGGCGATCGCGCATTGAGACGCTCGCTGCATCAGGGAAGAACTCTGCAAAGCGAGTTTTACGCTTACTAGATAACCTCAATGCGTATCTCTCAGCTTCGCAGCTCGGAATCACGCTCGCGTCACTTGGGTTGGGTTGGGTTGGCGAACCTTTGATTGCGCGCTTGCTGGAACAGCCGCTCGCCGGCTTTTCCGATTTCTGGAGACACTTTATTGCGTTCGCCGTCGCCTTCTCGATCATCACGATGCTTCACATCGTGCTTGGAGAACAGGCGCCAAAACTCTTCGGCTTGGCGCGCGCGGAAAAAGTTGCGTTGGCAGTATCGCTGCCGATGGAACTTTTTTATAAAGTATTTCAATGGCCGATTCGCGCACTTGACTGGGCCAGTGTTCGCACCGTCCAACTGTTCGGACTTCCACCTTCTCCAGAACATGGTTCGAGTTACACGGAAGCAGAGCTGCGGCAGCTTGTAGATAAATCCCGCGAAAGCGGACATCTGCGAGCCGAGGAGCGGCGACTGATTCATCAGGTTTTCGAATTCTCAGACACGTTAGTGCGCGAGGCCATGGTCCCACGCACGGCGATCGCCGCCCTTTCCCACGATTGTTCATTGGCAGACATAACGAAAGCGTTCGAGCAGCATCGTTACTCGCGCCTGCCGGTCTATCGTGAATCGATCGACGACGTTATTGGTTTTCTGCACAGCAAGGATGTCATGCCTTACCTGATGCACCCTGAGAAGTTTCGACTCGAAGAGGTGCTACAGTCGCCACTGTTTGTAGTCGATACGGCTCGGCTGGATGACGTATTACGTCAAATGCAAAAGGCGAAAATGCACTTTGGCTTTGTAGTCGACGAACACGGCGGTTTGGAAGGCATCATCACACTCGAAGATCTACTGGAAGAGATAGTCGGAGAAATTTCGGACGAACACGATGAAGAGGTGAATGAGCAGATCACGCAGGTTGGTGAGCGCGAATATCTGCTCGACGGAGCCCTGGCTGTCCGCGATTTGAATCGCCGGCTTAAGCTCTCGGTGCCAGAGTCCGAAGCGTACACTACCATTGCTGGATTTCTTATGACTGCCGCAGGTCACGTGCTGAAGCCTGGAGAAATCGTCGTGCATAACGGACTCGTGTTCAACGTGGAGCGAGTGGAGCGCCGTCGCGTATTGCGGGTTCGTTTGCAGCTATCGGCTGAGACTGAAGAAACAGAGGCGGCAGCAACAGTGGGTGGCGCCACCGCCGGCTAA
>DATEDU010000179.1:0-10397 GCA_035281525.1 Pyrinomonadaceae bacterium
GACCAGCCGCTGAAGACCGACGTTGCGGTTTCTTCGACAAGGCGCCTGAGGCGAGGGCCGGCTTCGGAGTGGTAGCGGAAGCCGTTCGGGATTTTTGAGATTGGCTCTGACATACCGAGTTTCACATTTCAGATCTCAGATTTGAGATTTGAGATTTGAGATCTCAGATTTGAGATCTCGGATCTCAGATCTCAGATCTCAGATCCCAAAGCAAAAACCCGCTGCCAGTTGGTACTTGGCAGCGGGTCCATGAAAGCCTGGTTGTGAGCTTCGGTCTACTCTCGCTGTCTAATCACAACCAAGAACACGCTGCCATCGGGCCGATGATGCCCGTGGTGGTGTCCGTGGATGTGATGCGTAGCGAAGCTCATAAACTCGTGCCCCTTATACGCCTCAAAAATACTTGTGTCAACCTTATCCCTTCCCCCTCTTTTTTGCGCATGTCCAGATAAGGCGGGCAAAATCGCTGAATTCTTAGCTGGAACCTAAGGAGGTGTTCCAAATGAATCACGCATATTCGTATCAATCGGTCGTAAGTGCTTCGGAAGTGATGCGGTGGCGCATTGACGACATAATCGGTGGCGACAAGCGGCTGGATTTTTCTAAACCATTCATGCCGGAATCGTTTGCTCGGCTGGAGCCGCTCGGGTTTCTGACGGACGAGGAAAAGCTGACGCTCAACCAGATCCGCGGCAACACTTATTTATGCATTTTTGGCTTGGTCGAGGAGTTCATTCTGCCGTTCGTGCTCGATCACGCACGACCGCAGCTTGCGGGCGATGATTATCGGGTGCGCGCGCTGTTGCAGTTCGCCAGTGAGGAAGCCAAACACATTCAACTCTTCAAGCGCTTTCGGCAGGAGTTTCAAGACGGCTTCGGAACTGAGTGCCAGGTCATTGGACCAGCCGAAGCAATTGCCAAAGCGATTCTCGGGCACGATCCACTGGGAGTTGCGATTACGACCCTGCACATCGAGTGGATGGTGCAAAAGCATTACGTCGACAGCATTAAGGACGATCAGGAGCTCGATCCGCAGTTCAAGAGCCTTCTGAAGCACCACTGGATGGAAGAGGTGCAACACGCCAAACTTGATACGTTGATGGTCGAGTCGCTCGCCGCTGGCCGAACTGAAGAGCAGATCATGAAAGCGGTCGAAGAGTACATCGAGATCGGAGGTTTCATCGATGCCGGCCTGAAGCAACAAGTCGAGTTTGACCTGGATAGTTTCGAACGGGCCACCGGTCGCGAATTGACGGATGCCGAGAAGGAAAAATTCCGAACCGTGCAGCTTCAAGCGAACCGTTGGACCTATCTCGGGAGTGGAATGACGCACGAAAGGGTGCTGCAGACGCTGGAGAGTCTCACTCCGAAAGCACGGCAGCGCATCGAGAGTATCTCGTCGTTGTTTTGCTAACACATTGTCATTTAGTGTGATTTGATGGATTCTTTTAGTGTGATTGTGTCATCAGCGGACAGCAAACAGCGGACAGCAGACAGCAACTGATTGTTAGCTGTTAGCTGTTAGCTGTTAGCTGTTTGCTGTTTTACAAGAACACACAAAAGATCCACGAATCACACTACGATGACGAGCCAAGTCACGCGTCTCTTACTCAACTGGCAGAGTGGCGACAAAGCGGCATTAGACGATCTAATGCCGCTCGTCTATCACGAGCTCCGCAAACTCGCTTCGGGTTACCTCAAAGCCGAACGACGCGACCATACACTTCAACCCACGGCTCTGATTCACGAAGCCTACGTTCGACTTGTCGACCAGGAAATTCCGGAATGGCAGAACCGCGCGCACTTTTACGGCGTTGCCGCGCGGTTGATGCGGCAGATTCTCGTGGATCATGCGCGTTCGAGAGGAGCGGCAAAACGTGGCGGCGAGCAGGTGAAGCTGTCACTTGACGACGCTCCAGCAGTCTTTACTCATGAAGATACGACCGGTTTGCTGATGCTCGACGAAGCTTTAAAGAAGTTGGCTGCCTTGGACGAGCGCAAGGCACGCGTAGTCGAGATGCGCGCATTTGGCGGTATGTCGGTGGAAGATACTGCACACGCGCTGGGAGTGTCTGAGCCGACTGTGAAGCGCGACATGCGATTGGCGCAAGCCTGGCTGCGCCGTGAAATGGATTCTGCCTAACCGGTTTTGGTAAAAGTGAATGAGAAAGCGACGCGTAGCGTCGCATTGAGTTTAGCCCGGCCTTTCAAGGCCGGGACTCAGTAAGACGATCATTCGCGCGTCGCGTTAGCGACGCGATGAGCGCGATCTTCGTTAATTCACTGCGTCGCTAACGCGACGCACATTTATTATGGGCCCGTGGCCCGGCCTTGAAAGGCCGGGCTAAACTCGATGCGACGCTACGCGTCGCTTACTGCAGTTAACTTTGAGGCGAAGCCCGCGCCTAACGCGCCGCGAGCACTTCACTTACTGCGGGCGAACGAAGAAAAGTCTCGCGTAATTCTTCATCAGTTACATTTGCCGCGATATCGTTAATGATTCGCGCGGCGGCCGCGAACTCGCGCCGTGCCGATTCGACATCACTACGTTCTAACCGCAAACGCCCCAAAGCAGCGTGGATCTTCCAGCCAAGGAGAACTGCCGGGTTGTTTTCGAGGACTGCGATTGCCGTGTTGAGTTCCGACTCTGCTTGTTCAGGCTGGCCACGCATAATTGCAATCTCTCCCAGCAGTTTGTGGGCAGTAGCCTCATATTTCCGATCGTCGTAAAGCCTCGCCACTCTCAACAGCTCGCGAGCATACTCTTCGCATCGAGCCGCATCTTTTTGCGCAAGCCAGTACTCAGCTTGCGCGGCCTGCAATCGCATGTCGTGACGCCACCTCATCCACGGATCGCGATCCCGCGCCACCTCTGCCTGAGCAAGGGCCGAATGTGATGCTTCAGCCGACCCTCGTTGAATGTGATCCTGGCCCAGGTTGATGAGGGAATGGGCCAACACTTCGTGGAACGGGGTATCCTTCGTTGTGTCAGAGCCCTGCTGATCGAACAAAACGGCCCGGTCGAAGTCCTGCAACTCTCGATAAATCCACCCGACACAATTTGCATAACGCACCAGCCAAAAACGGTCGCCGTTGCGTTCGGACATCGTCTTCATTTCTTCAAACGTCGCAAGCGCATCGGAGATCCTTCCGGCGTTCCCTTCAGCCATCCCGAGGATAAAAAGTCCGAAAAGATGTTTGAAGCCATCGCCGAGCGCCACAGTGAGCTCGAGTCCTTTTTTCAAAGACTCAATCGCATCGGCGTACTCAGTTTGGTGCAGGTGAAGTTGGCCACGCTGCAGCAGAGCCATCGCTAGCGGGCCTTGATCCTCCACCGAGTCCGCTTCGGAAATGATTTGTTCTGTGATTCTGGTAGCTTCTGTGAGTTCGCCGTCACACGTTTTCTGTTGTGCTACGTAATTCAACGTCTCAAGTCTGAGCCCTTTGTTCGCGGATCGGCTGGACAGTTCAAGCCCTTGTTGAGCGTACGCCGCCATCTCCACCATTCGGTGCGATACGAGGAGAGTAATCATCAGTCCGTTAATGGCGGCATGCTCAGTCACCACGTCATTATTCGAACGTGCGAGATCGATAGCGCGTTCGAAGTCGGCGATGGCTGGATCAAAACGACCACACGCGAGACTGGCTCTGCCACGCCGCACAAAGATTGGCAACAAAGAATTATCTTTTTCAGAAGGCGGTAACTTCTCGACCAGATTAATCGCGCTAGTGAAGTGAGCTATCGCTTCCAGCATCGCGTGCACCTTGGCTGCATTGTTGCCGACCGCAATCAAGTAATGAATCGCGCGCTTGAATTCTCTGGCCAGCTCGAAGTGCATCGCGAGTTGCGCCGCGATCTGACCGGCCTTGTTGCCGTACCGTTTCTCCAACAGCTCGCCTGTCTGCAGGTGTAGCAGGCGTCGCCGCTTTCCTACCAAATCCTCGTACAAAACATTTTGATAGAGCGAATGCGCGAACCGGTATCTGGTCGATATCGAATTATCTGGCAGCTCGTATTCGCCGAGACTCCGCACCAAGCTGCTCGAGCCCGCGAGTCTTTCCAGACGTTCTTCGACTTCAAGCGCATCAACTTGCAATAGATCAGCTGTAATCCCGGAAAGAAATTCTTCGCCCTGAACACTCGCGTAACGGAGCAGACGCAGATCCTCTTCGCCGAGCATCTCCAACCTGCGGCGGATGATGCCAAGAACGCTTTCGGGCATTTCGAGGCATACCTCGGAAACGTCCCGCGCCAACGACCAGTGCGAGTTCAGCTTGATGATGTCGCCGCGTTCGCCAAGGTCTCTCGCGAGTCGCGTAATAAAAAGTGGATGCCCTCCGGTTTTTTGTTCGATCAATCCAGCCAACTCTTGTGAGAAGTCGTTCGGTGAGAATCGCGCGTTTAGATGTTCCGCGATCGCTTCCCGACCGAGCATGCCGAGTCTCATCTCTTCAAAATGATCGCTGCCCTGTAACTCACGACGGCAATCTCTGAGCGGACGGTTCACCGCTTCGAGATCGTCCGGACGGAAAGTTCCGATTAAGAGCAGTCGAACCTGATCGATAATCTTACCGAGGTACTGGATGAGATTGATGCTGGGCGGATCGGCCCAATGCAAGTCTTCCAACAAAAGAACGACGGTCGATTTCTCCGACATTGCTGCGAGACAATCACCCATTTCTCGTAGCATACGTTCCTGGGTTGCACCTAACGTTTCCCGCCGCAACTGCTCTCGCACGCCCGTCGAGCTGAAAGTCGAAGTGAATTGCAGCGACCACGTGGGCGCGTGATTCAGAAGTACCGGCGTGACAGACGACTTTAAAGGACCATTCAGGAGACGCCCAAACGCGTTTAGAAACGGAAGGTAAGCTTCGCTGGCGCCATACTGTTCGACGCAATGTCCGGTCAAGCACACAATGCCTTTTGCGCGTCGATTTGTTTCCTTAAGAAAGTGATCGACTAAAGAGGTCTTGCCTAAACCCGGCTCTCCGGTGATGAATACGATTCGACCGGCACCGTTAGCAGCACTCTCGAGTGACGATGCCAGGCGCCGCATCTCCGATTCGCGCCCGACAAACGCCGCTCCCGCTTCCGCGCCACTGTCAAACCAATCTTTAACGGTAGTAGCCTTGCCAGAATAAGTGGGAGGAGTAGGTGTTGCCTGGGACGGAAGCACATTTTGCGTTGCCTTTCCAACTCGCTGCAATTCATCAATCAACTCTTCGAGTTTCCGATAACGTCCTGCCGGATCTTTGGCGAGCAGCCGTTGGACGACAGCGTCAAGCTCAGGCGGTATTTCAGGACGCAGAGTTAACAGACTGTCAGGCTGTTCATGTTGAATTGCGTAGAGTGAAATATCTTCCGAACGTCCCGCGAATGGATGTTTGCCACTCAGCATTTCATAAAGCACCACGCCGAGTGACCACATGTCCGTTCGATGATCTGTAAATCTTCCGCCACCTTGCTCGGGACTCATGTAAGCGACCGTTCCGACAAGAATGCCTGCGCCAGTAAGCTGAACGTCGGCGACTTTAGCGACGCCGAAATCAAGAATCTTCACTTGATCGCGACTTGTTATGAAGAGGTTCGCGGGTTTTATGTCGCGGTGAACAATGCCGGCCGCATGTGCCTGCGCCAATCCGTGAGCGGTTTGTATCGCATAGTTAACGGCAGTTTGAACCGGCAAAGGTCCTTGATCGATTTTTTGTCTGAGTGTTTCTCCTTCATAGCAAGCCATGGAGATGAACAGTTGGCCCATGACTTCGCCAATCTCATAAATCGTGCAGATGTTCGGATGCTCGAGCGCAGCGGCGGCTCTCGCTTCCTGCACGAATCGGCTTTTCACATCCTGTCTCGCGCTTAGATAAGCCGGCAACAGCTTCAGCGCCACAAAACGACCGAGCTTCTCGTCCCGGGCCTTGTAAACAGTCCCCATACCACCTTCGCCGAGCTTTTCGAGCACGCGATAATGAGAAATCGTGCGGCCGATCAAATCGTCAGAGTCTGCCTGAAACGAGAGTAGTGAACCTTTGAGGATATCTCCGAACTCTGTTGCCACACTTGCGGATGCTTCTCTTGCGAGGAGTGTCTCGACTTGATTCCGCAACTCAGCATCGGCAACGCGGCTCAGCAACTCGCCACGTTCAGCTGTCCCCAAACCGGCAGCCTGTTCAAAGAGCGCGCTTATCTCTTTCCAACGCGAGGCGGTGATTGGCCGTATGGGTTCAGTGTCTTGTCCGGCTGTTCTAAGTAAGGTCGCATGCTCGTCCTGGCTCACACCCAGGAATTCGCGAACCTCCGTCAAGAAACGCCGCCACGCAGGTTCAGTCCTTAATAAGATGTGATTCTTGCTATCGAGCGGCACAAAACGCGAGCCTTGAATCAGCGACGCAAGCTTACGTCCCTCAGAAAATGGAATCCTCAGATCACCCTTCGCGTGAAGCACCAAAGTCGGGACTTTTAACTGGGAAGCAACGTCGCGCACATCGAGGCTAAAGAAACCTTCCAACATCCGTGCGGCATTTTCAGGCGAGCTCGACACCCGCTGGAGCTCATTGAACCAATCAGCTTGCTCAGGTTCAGCCTCGGGCATGAAAAGCGAAGTGAACACCTGACGAAACGCAGGATGATCCTTCCCCCAGCCAACTCTAATTAATTGCAAGAAAACATCGGCTTCTTCCTGCGCTTCTTTAGAAAGGTCGCGATGGTAAAGACCTGTTGGGTAACTGCCGTAGAGTATGAGCTGAGTGACTTTTTCCGGATGACGAGCAGCATAGGTCATTGCAATGGGGCCACCTTGTGAGATTCCAAGCAATGGGAATCTTTCCAACTTCGCTGCTTCAACAACTGCTTCGAGATCGCTGACCCAAGCCTCAAGGGAAAAGTCGTTTACATTCCAGTCGGACAACCCACACCCACGCTCGTCATAGCGCACGAGCGTGTGGTCGCGCGACAGCTCGCTGATCCAATGGCGCCAAACGGGGCTGTTCCAGTCGTATTCGAGATGATTGAGCCAGTTCGCAGCTTTGACGAGTGGTGGGCCACTGCCGACTGTGGCATACGCCAGCGAAACGCCGTCACGCGATTTACAAAAGCGTATCTGCTGGTCACTCGATTTCATGATGTATACCTTAAAACTCAACCACGGAACCGCTTGCGGTAGCCAGCGCGACGCACGGAGTGAGCGCCAGCAGCAGGCAGACAATCGGGACGAACAATGGCGACTTAAACACCATCGAAAGGAGCCCTCGGTAGAAGTACATCTTATTCACACCGGGCTTCAGCCCGGTGTCCGGGTGCGAATACGAACAGAAACCGTTTAAACGGTTTCTGGATTTCGGTCCCTGCACACACCACCGGGCTGAAGCCCGGTGTGAATGAGAACGCCAATGGGATCGTTACCTTTCCCCATTGCGTTCTGGTATTTTATGCCGTGATTGATAAACTATCGCTCGCCATTCGTCAATGAACATGTCCACTGCTGAGGTAACTCTCGAAAACAGCTTGAAGCAGTCACAGGAAACCCTGAATGCCTGGGTGCGTGAAGTCGTGAAATGGCATTTCGATCCCGCGACGGGATGTCCATTTTGGCTTGAGTTCGCGAAAGGCCTTTCGTGGGATCCACGTGAGGAAATACAAACTTACGACGACCTTTCGAAATTCGGTCCGTTCCAGGATGAGTGGCTCCGCGGTGGCCCAGTGCGGCGCTGGGTTCCAAAAGGCTACGCCGGCCGGCCAGTTTACACGTTCGAAACTGGAGGCAGTACCGGGGTTCCGAAATCTCGGATCAATATCGAGGATTTTCGGTTGGACTACGAGGCGTTCAGCAAGACGCTGCCGGACGAGTTTTTTCCACCGGGATCTGACTGGTTGTCACTTGGCCCAACTGGGCCGCGCCGGCTGCGTCTGGCCGTGGAGCACCTAGCTCAATATCGCGGCGGCATCTGCTTCATGGTCGATCTCGATCCGCGTTGGGTGATCAAACTGTTGAAGATGGGCCAGCCGAAGATGGCTGAGCAGTATAAGCAGCACGTCATCGAACAAGGCCTCACGCTGCTGAAAGCCCATGACAACATCAAATGTTTGTTTACAACTCCGAAACTGCTCGAAGCTTTGTGCGAAAAGGTGTCGCTGAAGAAGCTTGGAATTACCGGAGTGTTCTGCGGCGGGACGGAGATGACTCCACAGTTTCACAGGTTCGCTGTCGAAGAGTTATTAGACGGCGCTTACTTTGCGGCGACGTACGGTAACACGTTGATGGGGTTGGCAGTGCACAAGCCCCGAGTGCCGGAGGATAACTTTGCGATCATCTACTATCCGCCGTTGCCGCGAGCGATGATTGAGGTTGTGGATCCTGACAACCCTGATCGGATTGTTGCGTATGGTGAAACAGGTCGCGTGCGGCTGACGACGCTGACGAAAGAGTTTTTCATGCCGCGATTTCTCGAGCGGGATGAGGCAGAGCGCGAGCCTCCATGTGAGTTGTATCCCTGGGACGGCGTGCGCAATGTCAGACCATTTTCCGGATTTCAGGCAACTGTCGTCGAAGGAGTTTATTAATCCGCCGCGGATCACGCGGATAAACGCGGATCAGAGAGAAGAACAGAAATCAGCAAAACTGATAAAGGCGTTATTCATATCCGCGTGTATCCGCGTAATCCGCGGCTGATATAAATTCGAAATCCGCAATTCGAAATTCGAAATTTTTATGCTTCATATTCCGATACTGCGACAAGGTGAGCCTTATACGAGCCTGGATGTGGCGCGCGTCCCGCACCACCAGACCCGGGAGTTGTTCGTCGAGATCAGCCAGGCGAATCCAGGATTGATTCGGCGAGACCTGTCGCGCCAGCACGAAGGTCGCCGGAAACTTTCTCAATTCTCAACCGCCGAGCTAATCGAAATCTGTGCCCGCGGCGCCGATTATTTCGTAAACGATTCCCTTCCTCTGGGCGACTGTTCGCAGTCACCTGAAGATTATGTGCAGCAAGTCTCCGCCACCACCGGCATGCCATATGTGATGGCTCGCCGAAACATGCAAAAAATTCGCGGCGTAATGGCTGAGATGGCGAATGTACTCAATGGTCTGACCAGAAACATCGATTGGCAATTATTGGATCAGGGATTCGGCACCGTGAACGGCCGTGCGATCAGTTTCTACCCGAGAACTGAGTCGCTTGGCATCGTGCTGCCGAACAACTCGCCGGGCGTCCATTCGCTTTGGATTCCTGCTACTCCGATGAAAATTCCTTTGGTGCTAAAGCCGGGCAGTGCTGAACCGTGGACTCCTTATCGAATCATTCAAGCTTTAATCAAAGCCGGCGCGCCGAAAGAGGCTTTTAGTTTTTATCCAACCGACCACGCCGGCGCAGGCGAAATCCTGAGGAGCTGTCAACGCGGCATGATCTTTGGCGATGCTTCGTCAACCGGAGCCTGGAGCACTGATCCGCGCATCGAAATTCATGGTCCAGGCTACAGCAAAATTGTTATCGGTGAAGATTGCATTGACGACTGGGAAAAGTACTTGGATGTGATGGTGGCGTCCATCGCTGACAACGGTGGTCGCTCGTGTATCAACGCTTCAGGAGTCTGGGTGCCCGCGCATGCTGAAGAGATCGCGGAGGCCCTGGCTGAACAGCTGGCGCAAATAGTGCCGCGCCGTGCGGATGACGAGGCAGCCAAAATAGCACCGTTCGTCGATCCGGCCGTCGCACGCCGCATCTCTCAGTTAATCGATCAAGGACTTGCGGAGCCCGGTGCTCGGGAGGTCACGGCCGAGCACCGCCAAGGTCAACGACTCGTCGAATGGGAAGGTTGTTCGTACCTGTTGCCGACTTTGGTCGCATGCGGGAGTCCGGAGCATCCGCTCGCTAATCGAGAGTTTCTGTTTCCTTTTGCCAGCGTAGTCCAGGTTGAGCAAGAGCAGATTCCAAAAGCGCTGGGTCCGAGTCTGGTGGTCACGGCGATTACGTCCGATGAAGAACTCATTCGGCGCCTCGTCAATTCTCCGCAAGTCGATCGACTGAATATTGGTGCAGTGTCGACGAATCACATCAGTTGGGATCAACCGCACGAAGGTAACTTGTTCGAGCATCTCTTCGGCCGCCGCGCTTTTCAACACGCCGCCGCAGTTTAATCAGTGAGAATTCTTTATCTGACAGGTGGGGCGGGGCAGATGTACTGCGGCAGTTGTCTGCGCGACAATGCCCTCGCGTCCGAACTGTTATCCCGTAGGCACGACGTCACGCTCCTGCCGATCTACACACCAACTCGAACAGACGAAGCCAACGTGAGCCAGGAGAAAGTTTTCTTCGGCGGCATCAGCGTCTACCTCGAACAGTACGTACCTTTGTTCCGCAACTCACCTCGCTGGCTCGATCGACTCTGGGACTCCAAA
>DATEDU010000180.1:0-11288 GCA_035281525.1 Pyrinomonadaceae bacterium
AACGTAGTGCCAGAATTTTAGGACGTGACATCCACCGCGGCACTGCGGTTGTGTGAATAAATAACTGTTCGGATCTTTCACTCATAAACGAGGCCAGAGAGCCGGAAGTGTTCTCATCGGGCCCGAAACGATACATACAACGATTGTAAGCGTTACACAATCCCGATGATTCTTCTTGCTCATTCGAAAGAGTCACGCGGCACGAGTGTGTCGCGATTGTGGTCATTTTGTAACTCGCACATGTGCTTGTTACGTACAAACAGGAAAGGAGATTTAGAAGCAATGAAGTTGTTAGCACTAATAACCTTTGTTATATCGCTGGTCGTTCTCCCGGCGCCCGCCACACCGGGTCAGCAGCTAAGGACGACCGCAACGACGAAGCAGTTGGTAAGTAGTTTGGAAACGAATACGGATCGATTCAGCACCACCGTGGACGCGGCACTGGATCGCAGCCGTCTGCAAGACAGCAATTTAGAAGATCAGTTCAATGCATTGGTAGATGAGTTTGAACTGGCGACAGACGATCTCAAGGACCAAATCGAGGACGACATGGTTATCGCCGCCGACGTGAGACATGTGCTACGCCGTGGTTTGAACCTGGATATGTTCATGAAACGGCACACGCTCACACCCGCCGCCCAGTCCAACTGGAACCAGGTTAAGACGGACCTTGAACAATTGGCGCGTGCCTACTCTATTGCCTGGGTGTGGACGCCCTCTACCGATACGGCTATGAATCGAGCTTCGACTCGGAGGGTGATCAGCCGTATCGAGGAAGCGGCCGATGACTTTCGCGACAGTTTCGACGCGACTCTCGACCGCAGCCGGATTGACGGTCGCGACTATGAGAACTTTATGAACAGAGTCGTGGCTGCGTTTGAGAACTCGTTGGATCGGCTGGAGGATCAGACGGACCGCTCAGACAATCTGAATACGAACGACTTGAACATAGTGTTGAATAACGCCAAGGCGATCGATGACTTCTTACTGAAGCATGCCGTAAGTGGAAGAGCGATGCGTGATTGGGGGCGTGTCAAGACTAACCTCGACGATCTTGCTGTTTTAAATCACGTCGCGTGGAGCTGGTCGACGCGCCCGATATCTACCTCACCGGTCGCCGTCAATTCGCAAACTGCCCAGGGAGAACGCGTCAGTCTAAATCGCATGCTTCCTCGTACCGCAGGCGCGATTGCCCGCGAAGTAAGGCACGAACTACTTTCCGATCTTCCGTATTACAGCGTGTTCGATTGGATCGAGTTTCAAGTGCTTCCCGACAACACAGTCGTGCTTAGTGGCGCGGTTACAACACCTCCAGATACGAAATCGAGGGCCGAAGACGTAGTTGAGGACATACCCGGCGTGACGCGCGTCGTCAACGAGATCGAACTGTTGCCCGTTTCACCCAACGACGAGCGGCTGCGACGAGCACTCTACCGCGAGATCTACGGTTTCAATTCACCGCTGTTCCGATACGGTGTTGGTTCCCGTCAAGCGATTCACATCATCGTCGATCGTGGACGAGCGACGCTCAAGGGCATTGTGGATAGCGAGGGAGATAAGAACCTTGCTTATACGCGGGCCCGGAGCGTTCCTGGGCTTTTTGCAGTCAACAACGACTTGATTGTTGAGAGCCAGATACCGCGGTAACGAACAACACACGAAAGGAGAATTGAACGATGCTAAGTATTAAGAATCTACGAGGCGATACGATTCACGCAACCGACGGAGACTTCGGGAGCGTTGATGACTTCCTTTTTGACGACGAGAACTGGGCTATTCGCTATCTCGTCGTGGATACGGGCAAGTGGATACCAGGCCGGAGAGTGTTGATTTCGCCCGCTGCATTAAAGACACAGCGAGGGCCAGATGAGCTCACGACCTCTCTGAGCAAGGAGCAAATCAAGAATAGCCCCGACATCTATACAGACGAACCCGTTTCGCGCCAGCGGGAAGCTGAATACCTGAATTACTACGGGTATCCGTACTACTGGCGTGGTCCTTCTCTTTGGGGCACGACCACGTATCCGTTTTATCCGGAAGTTACACGGTCGATGGAATATCCGGACAGGGTAAGTGGTTCTGGCGGCAGTGCGGCGGCGCCAAAGATGGAGCGGCTGGCGGAAGCGCAAGACACGCATCTGCGGAGCGCCGCTGAAGTGATCGGTTATCACATTGAGGCGACTGATGGCGAAATTGGGCACGTCGAAGATTTCATTGTTGACGATGATAGCTGGATCATTCGCTATATGGTCGTCGATACAGTGAACTGGTGGCCTGGGAAGAAAGTAGTCGTCGCGCCGGAGTGGATCACGGGAGTCAGCTGGCCCAACTCGAGAGTCAGTGTAGATCTTTCGAGAGCGCGGATAAAGAACGCGCCTGAATACGATCCACGGACTATGGTGAGCCGCGACTACGAGGACAGGCTTTACGAACACTACAGCCGTCCCAAGTATTGGGAGCCGCGGCTGTAGGCCTCCTTCCAGGGACGAGGCGTACCGAGCCGGTGTTCTGCGTATACGCGGAGAAACGCACGAGATCTTTAACACAAAGGTTCCGCGGTTCTCCGCGTTGGCGCGAACGCTGCACAGAGTGCCGTCAGCGTAGAGAGATCGCCGTGTATACAAACCGCTGATTGGGTGTTATCACTTAAAAACTCTGAGTGACAATTCGGACGAGAGCGTCTTCAGATCTTGTTATGTTGTTGGATGAATACACCAATAACGAAAGACACAGGAGACGTGATGAAACAAGAACAAGCAACAGAAATAATCAACGGCGTCGACATTGCACGACTTTTTGAAACCGCCAAGTCAATTCACAACTCACCCAACTTGGCCGTGTTTCGCTTTCGACTGAGCAATGATTGGCTTGGTGGCGGTCGTAATAAATCAACTGTCCAAAACTTCTACGGGGCGGGTGAGGAAGACTCCACACGCAAACAGCCATTCGTCATCGATGCCGATGAACCAGAAGTTTTGTTGGGTTCGGATGAAGCTCCTAATCCGGTGGAGTACCTTCTCCACGCGCTCGCTGCATGCGTGACGACTTCGATGGTCTATCACGCTGCGGCAAAGGGTATCAGAATAAAGGAGGTCGAATCGCGAGTTGAGGGCAAGTTGGATCTGAGAGGGTTCCTCGGTCTGAGCGAAGATGTTTCTCCCGGTTATGAAAACATTCAGATGCGTTTCAAAGTTAAAGCTGATGTGCCGGATGATGAGTTAGCGGATGTGCTGGCCCTGGGGCCAAAGTTCTCCCCCGTGTTTGATAGCGTTACGCGACCCGTAGCGGTGTCAGTTAGTCTCGACAGAGATGGTGCTGAGTGATTTCACTTACTAACCCGCGCGGCGGAAGAAACCGATCGATTCAGGCATCGCGCTTGTCTGAATAACCAGGTCCCGGTGAGAACTGTAGAAGGGTAATGAGCTTCGTTCTCATCGGCGTTGAAATAGTACACCCCGCCGGTCGTAAACGTTACAGCAATCGGTTGTCGTGGATCCCTGATAGATGATCGGGGTTGCCCGGCACATTGCTCATTAGCACAGATGAGCCTTACAACGATCAGAGGTCGAAGAATGACAAAACAAAAGCCGAAGGCGTCGAAGCGAAACATCAAGAAGGCGCAACAACCATCGCAGGAAATGTCAATGGAACGCCAGGAAACTGTGTCTGGCGGGGCCAGGCGCGAGAAACCGATTATCGATATGCACATGCATGCTGATCTTCCTCCCCATGACGTCATTCCGGGAGCGCCAGCGCTATGTCGCCCTGAGCCGTGTTGCGGTGACGGCCACGCTACTGTCGATCATGCGGAGACGCTCACGAAGACATTGGAGATGATGGATCGTTACAACATCGTCAAAGCCTTTGTCAGCGGTATCGACTTGGGGATCGTCCAGAAGTGGTTGGAGGCGGCCCCTGGCCGATTCCTCGCGGGGCCCTTCATTCTTCATCCCGGCCGGCCAGATCCGGAGGTACTGAAGCTGGAATACGCGGCGGGCCGACTCCATGGGTTGGGTGAGATCGCAACTCAATTGACCGGAGTCAGCCCCAACGATCCGGCACTCGAGCCCTACTTTGCAATGGCGGAGGAGCGCGATCTACCGGTTCTGATTCACACGGCTGGGATTGGGCCGTATCTGCCCGGTTTTCGGGTTGGCGCTGGCACGCCACTCCTGCTGGAAGACGTGCTCGTCCGCCATCCAAAGCTGCGACTCTATGTCGAGAACAGTGGGTATCCGTATCGCGGCGAGATGATTGCGATGATGACTCAATATCCGCAACTCCACGGCGACGTTTCGACAATTACTTGGGTGATCCCGCGTACGGCATTCTACGATTACCTGGAAGCCCTCGTTCGGGCCGGCCTTGGAAAACGGTTGATGTTTGGATCCGATCAAATGCGCTGGCCGGAGAAGATCGGGACCGGAATCGAGGCAGTGCAGCAAGCTCCTTTTCTTTCTGAGGAGGAGAAGAGGGATATCCTCTACAACAACGCCGTACGCTTCCTTCGTCTCGACGCCACCCAAGTTATGAGGAGCGCGGCCTGATGCGTGCATTTGCTTACGCAGTAACGAGCAACGTAACAGCGTTGGCGAACCATTTCGGGGTATCCGTGTTCGTGTAGATCCTGGCGCTGTTTTTGTGGAAAGGATCACGTGAAGCAATGGCTGCACGCCCCTCTGTTGAAATGACAAGTGTGAAGAAACAGCCCGGAGGAAAGAATGTCGGTAAAAACGATCTATTTCATCGCCCTTTTCTTTGTAGCTGTGGCGCTCGGGCCGGCGCTGGCGCACCTGCTGGAGTTGCCGAACAAAATCAATCTCGCACGCGACGAATATCTGACAGTGCAACAGATTTATCGCGGCTGGGCTCTGCTCGGCATCGTCGTCGCAGGCGCACTGATTTCAACTCTGGTTCTAGCCGTTGAGGTTCGTCGGGAGCGGAAGCCTTTTGTTTTTGCCATCATCGCGTTTCTTTGCATTGTGGGAACGCAAGTCGTCTTTTGGACATATACCTATCCCGCAAATCAAGCGACCAACAACTGGACCATGCTGCCAGAGAACTGGAGCGAGCTTCGGCAGCAATGGGAGTATTCCCACGCGACGAGCGCGGGTCTGAATTTGTTGGCACTCATCGCGTTGATCCTTTCGGTGCTGGCTAAACAGGGAAACGAAATCAGTAGTGAATTACGCGGGATCACGAATATGAAAACGGAGATGGCGAGAAAGGCAGTATTGAGATGAAGAAGATACTCAGCGGCACACACGAGGTTTTATTAATACTCCTGGTGCTCTCGGTATGCCTGGCTGTCGCGGGCGCTCAGCAGAGCCGGCCATACAAAGTCAGTGAGGAACAGGTTGCAGATCTCCTGCAACGCCTCGAAGAGCGCGCTGATGGTTTCCGTTCCGTCGTTGGTATCGTGCTGGAAGTAAGCCGGCTTGACGATACCCCGCGCGAGGATCGTTTAGATGTGATGGTCGAAGAATTAGAGCGCGCAGTTGATGCGCTTGAAGAACGTTTCGATAAACGCGTCTCGACCACAGCCGACGCAGAGCACGTGCTGCGTGCTGCCCAGCGTGTTAACATCCCGCTCACTCGCGCACTCGCCGATCAGAGCTTGCACCCGGATCCATCGCTGCGCGAGAGGACGCAAACGCAGTGGGCACTGCTTAAATCAAGTCTTAGCAATCTTGCCGACTTCTACAACATTCGCTGGCAGTGGGCCGCCACGCCTAATCACTAACAGGAGTCAACATGAGCACCACAGAAGCTGAAACAAATGATCTTAACAGTGGTCCGACACGTCGCCGCGTCATGATCTATGCCGCCGTGCTGCTCGCAGTCTTTCTCGTCGGTCTGGTGCCAATGTGGCTTATCGCTCGTGGACGTGGTGCCGAGCGCGACGTGGCACAGCGCAACTTAAGACTCTGTCGGTTGGAGAACGATCTGGCATCAGCAGTGATCAACGCGCGACGCGGTGAATATGAGCGCGCGCGTTTGGCGGCCAGTAGTTTCTTCACTTCACTGCTCGAACAGGTTGATCAAATTGGCCGCCCTTCAGACTTAACAGCTGCTCAGAGCGAGAGTCTGAGACCATTATTGAACCAGCGAGACGATCTAATCACGTTGCTTGCCCGGAGCGATCCCGCTGCCGCGGATCGTTTGACCGAATTATATATTTCGTTCCAAACAGCTATGGTGGGACGCGCTTAACTTCGGCGACTGATCTGTGTTTCTTGATTACGGTGCCGGTTTATCAAGCCGCAGCGACTTTCGTTCGAAGTCAATAGTCACACGGTAACTTTTGAGGAAGTTGAGTCCGACCAGCCCTTTTATTCCGAAGCCCGGAGGCTGCATGCGGCTCAGATCCAGCTTGCAGGCGACCAACTCCGACCCCTTGGCAGTGTTTCCTACTTCGAGCGTGTCAATCTTCACAAATCCCATTTGACCCTCGCCGCCGGTGATGACAACGGACCCGAGTGGGCCACTCCAGTCCGGAAGTTTCAATTCCTCCGCCAGTGTTCGATCAACGCACGTGAAAGTCGCGCCCGTATCGAGCACGAAGTCGTAGGGTCCCTTGCCGTTAATCTTCACAGGGACGATTAATGCGGCTTCGTTTGGCCCTGCCAGTTTAAAGCTGACTTCTCCCGGAGCCGTCTCGGATGGAGCACCGGGTGAGAGGGGGCTCTGCAACCCGCAGCCGAGCGCCGGCAGGCTGAGTAGTAAAATGAAAAAAGCTAACAGCCGAACCACTATCCCTCTCTGGGTAAACTCCATTTTCCTTTCCTGGGACCTCTCTGCGAACTCTGCGTATCTCTGAGTCCCCTGCGGTTCTAAATGATCTGAAGCGTAATGCCTTAACGCAGACGACAGATACGCAGAGTTCAGCGGAGAAGACCGAATGGTTAGTTTTTAGCTGCTTGTACCGGCAGTTCGTCCCTTCTGTTCCGCGTACTGCTCCGGGTTGCGATCGAATTTCTGTTTGCAGTCCTGACTGCAAAAGTAATAATCCTGGCCCTGATATTGCGAGCGGCCCGCGGCACTTCGCTCGTCAACTTCCATATTGCACACCGGATCTCGATGCGAGTTTGCCATAATGTCTGCCTCCTTGTTTTCTTACTAAGTGTCTAGAGGAATCGTGATCGAATAATCTGTACCTGCGGTGTTCCGCGTCTCACTTTTCTGTTATCTCTTTCGCCGGTCGCCAAGGCGCCCATCTGTGTCTCAACACACCGACGATGGGCTCACGAACGGATACACTGAAATGCGTGCTGTCTTTTCAGGCATTGGCGGCGTGCGTAGAATCACTTCCTGTGTATACCGGATCCGTCAGGAACTCAACCACCGTTCGAGCGAATATTTCCGGGTATTCGATATGGTACATATGCGCACCCGGCAAGATTCTGAGTTGCGCATTGTCGATCTCGAGCGCAAGGTTTTTAACCTGATCGATATCGATGATTCCGTCTTCAGCAGCGCCGAGAACGAGCGTTGGCGACTTGATGGTGCGAAGCTGTCTTCGCCTGTCGTGCGAGGCGACCGCGGCAAACTGACTGATCAAACCATTAACCGTCGCCGGATAAGGAGGGTTCAAGGCACTCTCTTTGATTTCGAACAGCATTGCCTCATTTTCAAATAGTGCTTTCGAGAAACAGAAGCTCAGTTGCCAATTGACCGATGTTTGTAACTCGCCACGGTTTATCGCTTCCACGTTTGACCAGGCAATGAAACAACTCTTGTCAGTCACTTTGGCGCTGGTGGCGGACAGAATTAGTCGATCGACTTTTTCGGGATGAGCAAGCGCTAACTCCTGCGCGATCATTCCGCCCATCGACCAACCAAGAACATGAGCATTATCTATATGTAGATGATCGAGCAGAGCAGCGGCATCATCAGCCAGCAAGCGGGTGGTGTACTGTCCGGCCGTAACTTCCGAACGGCCCATGCCGCGATTATCCAGAAGGATGACCTTAAACACGTTCGATAATGGTTCGAGAATATATTGCCAACCGGTGATATCCATACCCCAGCCCTGGATCATCAACAACGGTTCGCCGCCACCATGAACTTCGTAGTAAAGGTTTGCCTTGTTCAGAACGACGTTCATCGTTTACCCGACGCTTAATCCCATACAACCAATACCAAAACCAGATAGAACATAGCTCCCAGGATTGCGCCCCAGAAGAAAGGCAGTGTTAGTACTGTAGCGGTGTAGGCACACGCGAGCGCGATTGATGTGAGCGCGCAGGTATGCAGCACGTACGAGAGAATAGTTCTGGAATGGTTCTGCACTCGAAACAATAAATCGACCTTCCCGCCAACATTCGGCGCTCCTTCACTGAACCACAGACGTAGCAATTGATTAATTATTTTCAGCGGTGCGGGTTCTGGCATCAGAAAGACCACGCAGATGACGTAAGTAAAAACTCGCACTCAGATCGAAACCGGTAACGAGGGCGATCTATAACTACTCTCTTGAGCATTTGAAAAACCGACGACTATTAACGCAATCAGCAACGATCTCAGAACCTGCATGGCTAACTCCTCATACATGATGGTCTACATCAGTACGACAAGCGGGTTGCTTGTTCTCGCCTGCAATGAACGAACCCAGCAGATCGCGTACGTGTAATCACTCATAGCCCATGCGTAATCACACTGTTCCGGCAATTCGCTTTACCGGTTAATAATATTTCTGTGCGTTATTCCCGCTCCTTCCACGGCTTATCCGCCGATTAAAGATTTTGGCGTAATCGGTGACCTTCACACCGCTGCACTCGTTTCAAAGAATGGCTCTATTGATTGGTGCTGTTGGCCCGACTTTGATAGTCCGGCGGTTTTCTGCAAGCTCCTCGATAGCCGAGGCGGGGGATCGTTTGCGATAACCCCGCTCAACAACTTCGTTTCGAGCCAGGAATACATTGAAGGCACCAATGTGTTGCAGACGTTCTTTGAAACTGACTCCGGCAGGATCAGACTGAATGATTTTATGCCGGTACCTCGGCTGGCAGGAGACTACGAGGAGTCGCCACGCGTCACTCGCCGTTCTATTTCGCGTCTGATTGAAGGGCTAAGCGGTGAAGTGGCGATCGAAGTAAACTTCCGCCCGACGTTTGATTACGCTCGCGCCAAAACTGAAATCCAACCTTTTGCGAAAGGCGGTGGTATAGCTCGTGCTGCCGACGAAACTGTCGTGCTCTACTGCCCGTTCGTCTTAGAGACCAAAGCTGATGGAAGTCTCTGCTGCAGGGTGAACGTCTCAAGTGGAGATCGAGTCTGGCTACATCTCTCTTATAGTCGCAACTCGACCACAAATCTTCATGATTTAACGCCGGCGACGCGTGAACTTGAATTTGAGCAGGCGATTGTTCATTGGCGCGAATGGTTGAACAGTTGCACGTACCACGGTGATTACAGTTCGTTTGTGCGACGCAGTGCGCTGGTTTTAAAGCTGCTCACGTTTGCGCCGACTGGAGCGATAATCGCTGCGCCAACGACCTCGTTGCCTGAAACGCCGGGCGGCGTCAGAAACTGGGATTACCGCTACACATGGCTCCGCGATTCGTCGCTGATTATCTATGCATTACAGTTGATTGGTTATTACCACGAAGCCTCAGCTTTCCTGGACTGGCTGAACCGATTACAAATTGCCAAACACAAGCGAGTGCAGATCATGTACTCGGTACGTGGAGAAGTTGATCTTCCCGAGCATCACCTTCAGCACCTCGACGGTTATCACAACTCGCAACCAGTCAGGATCGGCAACGCTGCATATCAACAACAACAGTATGACATTTATGGGGAAGTACTCGATGCTACCTTCCTGTACCACAAACGTGTTCACAAGGAGTTGCCCAAACGCTGGTGGGACGAAGTACGATTCTTAGCCGATCAAGCGACCCGCTGCTGGCGTCTGCCAGACAATGGGATCTGGGAATTTCGCGCTGGACAAAAGCATTTTTTGTATTCGAAGTTGCTTTGCTGGGTGGCACTGGACCGCGCGATCAAATTAGGTATTCATCGTCACGACAAGAAGAGGTTTGCTCGGTGGTTGCGCGCCCGGCATCAGATTCGCGATCTCATGCTTCAGCAAGGCTACAATCAGCAGGTCGGCGCTTTCACGCAATTAATTGGTGGTATCGAGCTCGATGCTACAGCGCTAATGATTCCGTTACTGGGTCTGCTTCCCGCAACCGACGAGCGAGTGAAATCAACCATCAGTCGAATCAGGGAGAGGCTCACCGCAAATGGACTTGTCTATCGCTATTTAACAGACGACGGTTTACCGGGCAGGGAAGCAGCGTTTGGGATTTGCAGCTTCTGGCTGGTGGATAACCTGGCGCTTGCCGGGCAAATTGACGAAGCTCGCGGTCTGTTTGAGCGGCTGATCGGCTACGCTGGAAACCTGCACCTGTTTTCAGAACAAATAGAACCCAAGAGTGGAGAGTTTCTCGGTAACTATCCACAAGGCTTTACTCACCTGGCGCTCATTCGATCCGCATTTCACATCGCTAAAGCTGAAGCGATGGGATCAGAAAAAGCCTCTCACGACCCGGCTGATCGCACGAACGAAATGGAGCAAAGCGGGCTACTCGCCAGCGCGACGGAGTAGCGGCATTGTTCGCAACAGTACATAGCTTGTCTTACTTGATCGATTGCGATTTGTTCTGGCGCGTTGCGAACGCAACGCCCCATCTTTTTGTCAGCGGGAATGTTGTGGGGTCTACAAAAAGAGGTAGAAACCCTACCCATATCTTAAAGCGAAGCTACGTTTGCACCATCCGCAGATCCACTCACGGCACTCAAGTAAGATCACTCATTTGCGAGCTAAACGCGCTTGGCGCTCCCGCACGGCAATAGTTCACACTGAGCGTTCCGATTCGCAACGGCGCGTAAACTCATAGCGCAAAGTTAGTGACTGGGACCACCAGTTATCGCGCACGCATGAACTCGTCGCTGGCATTTCGCTTGCTCCAAACATATTGCATAACTCATATGCGATGAAAGGAAAGACAGAAATGGTCAATAAAGCATTCCCTGTTGGATCAACCGCGATGACCCAACTCGAGACTGGCGCCGGAGCGGCAGCTTAGGACAAAAGCTCTTTGACGGTGCACACGTGGTGCAGAGCGTGGTCAGATTCAACTCTATTACCCTTCCCTTTCACAAATTCCATAGCTTGAAAGTGACTCATTAAAGCCGAAGGAAGGGAACTGTGATGGAAGCTTTGCAAGATCATACAAAGAATGAGGTCAATCACGAACGACGTCAGATTCTCAGCCAATGGG
>DATEDU010000181.1:0-7826 GCA_035281525.1 Pyrinomonadaceae bacterium
TGCGAAGGCTCACACGAATTTCCTTTGTGCTGGTACTTCTAAGCTCCTCGGCTTGTTTGTGTCGTCCGAATCCGCATGCCGACACACCCAGGCGTCCGGACATTAAATCGAGTTGGAAAGAATCAAACGATTACGGATTTACTTCGGTGGGGCTATTTATCTTGAACCGAGGCGAGTCTATCGAAAACGAAAATTTGGGAATACGAGCAGTAGAGTTTACGCCTTCGAAGTGTCGGGCACTCTTAGCGGAACGTCCCGATCCCTCTCGAGCCGTTCTCGAATTCTACAGACCCGCTGACAAGCAGATTATTTGCAGAGTGACAGTAAACGGGCCCATCTCGAATACTTCGATTCTCAGAGAGGAAATGTGTGACGAAAGAATTGGCTTTTCTGTTATCGGAGTCAATGGCCTGAACGCGCATGATGGGTGGGTCTCATTCGATTTGCGAAAATGATCCCCCAACATCCTGACAAACGTCTGACGCGAGCATGCTGAACAATCGATGAAGAATCCGGGTAGAACATTTCAGTGCGCTTTAATCATCGCACTCTGCTGTGCCGGCGTTAGCGCAAAACCAATTCACCATTACGTCTTCTTCGGGCAAGACAGGGAGAAGATTAAAGAAGATTCCAAATTCCATGAGACGAAGGTCTTAGAAGGCGCGCAAGTGGCATATTCATGGCGGCAGCTGGAGCCGAGTAAAGACAAGTATGATTTCAGCGCAATTCGTGAAGACCTAACCTTTCTAACTTCAAAAGGGAAGAAGCTATTCATTCAGCTGCAGGACGTCACCTTCAGCGAGTGGCGGATAAACGTGCCACGCTATTTATTGAATGATCCGCAATACAACGGTGGCGCCGACAAGCAATACCGAATAAAAGACAACGACGAAGAACATGCTGCCGTTGAAGGCTGGATGGCGCGGCGCTGGGATCCGGCGGTGCAAGAAAGATTTCATAAACTGCTGTTCGCCTTGGGCAAAGAGTTTGATGGACGAATTGAAGGAATTAACTTAGCCGAGACATCAATGGTAGTCGGCGAAAGCGGCCGGCTGTTTCCGAAGGGTTTCTCTTTTGAAGTCTATCGTGACGCGATTATCGCGAATATGAAGGCTTTGAAACGAGCTTTCCCAAAGTCAGTAGCAATGCAATATGCCAACTTCATGCCCGGCGAGTGGCGCGCGACGAACGACAAGGGTTATCTGCGAGCGGTTTACCAAGCCGCGAGAGAGTTAAAGATCGGCGTGGGTGGGCCTGACTTGTTGCCTTATCGCCCCGGTCAGTTGAGGAGTTCTTATCCGTTAATCCGGGAAGTTGCGGGGATCGTTCGCACTGGAATTGCGGTACAAGATGGGAACTATGAGGATGTAAATCCAAAAACAGGAAAGCGCGCTACGATTGCCGAGCTGATCGACTTCGCGACTGATTACTTGCAGGTTGACTACATCTTCTGGTGTACCCAAGAGCCTTATTATTCCGAGGATTTGATTCCCTTTCTGCGCGGCCAGAAGTGAAAATGCACCCAGCGCGTGAAGATTTGCGACGCATCAAGCATGACACGCACGCCTGTGTAGAGTTACTATTCATCTCATGAAAGTAGCGACCGGAACTGTTATCGACGGAAAAGTTGTAGTCGAGGGCGCTCCTCTAGCCGAAGGTTCCAATGTCACCGTCATGCTGCGTGACGACGAAGAGACTTTTACTCTCAATAACGCCGACGAACTCGAACTGCTTGAGTCTATCGCCGCCATTGAGCGTGAGGACTTCATTTCGGGAGATGAACTCTTAGAAAGGCTACGCCGCTTCGGGTGAATTCCAAGCTCGCGGCTTTTGAACACGAGCCGAGGACAATCGTCCTCAATACCTCAAGAATGTGACATATGTCCTGCTAAGGGTGCACATGACGCACGAGACGTAAAGTCTGATTTAAGCCCTCAAGTCAGGAATGCAGTCAGTACGGGGAGCGGTAGCGACCCGGTCTCAACCTACGAATCTCTCGAGATACTTATGTTTGGACCCGGTCGCTACCGCTCCCGGTACTGACTCCATTATTGAGGTGAAGCACGGCTGCTGAGGTGTGGCGCATTTATGACAAACGATCAACAGAAACTGTCGGAGCTTTGGGATGAGCACGTGAAGTACGAGTTTGCGACGCGAAACACGGAAGACACGCTCTCCACAATGGTCCCCGATGCCTACGTCAATCACGTTCCTGTTCTGACCGGAGGCGTAGGCCACGATCAACTGCGTGAGTTTTACTCTCAGGGCTTCATTCCACAGATGCCGCCAGACACTCAAATGACGCCAGTGTCGCGCACCATCGGTGACGATCGCGTCGTCGATGAGATGGTTTTTGAGTTTACCCACACAATCAAGATGGACTGGATGTTACCCGGCGTTCCACCCACACACCGGCATGTCAAGATCCCACTTGTGGTGATAGTGCATTTCCGCGACGGCAAACTTGCCCACGAACACATCTACTGGGATCAGGCTTCAGTGCTGGTCCAACTTGGACTTCTCGATGATTCGCAGCTGCCGGTGGCCGGAGCTGAAAGTGCGGAAAAAGTTCTCAACCCGAGCATGCCCGCCAATCGTTTGATGGAGCGTCGATGATTGAACGCCTGCGCCGCGATCTAGGAACTCTGGAATCTTATGCAGAGATGCTGGGGATACTTATCGGCGCTGGGATCTTCACCGTAACGAGTCAAGCCTGGAGGGTCACCGGGCCCAGCGTGATTCTCGGGTACATAATTCTGATGCCGTTCGTACTCGCCACGTCGGTGCCGTATGCCGCCTTCATTTCGACTCCTTTAGGCCGCGAGCCTGGCGGCGAGTACACGCACATTTCGCGCACGCTTGGCGGTCATCGCATCGCCTTCGTGGGCACGTGGCTGAAGATTATCTCGTACGTTGGCGCGTTAGCTTTTCTCGCGACTGCATTTGCTGATCATGTAATCGAATTTGCCGGCGGCCGCCTTCAGGCAACCCACCGTTTGCCATTGGCGCTGGGTAGTCTCGTCTTCTTTTATTTAATTCATGCAGTGGGAGTGCGCTGGTTCGGTCGTTTGCAGGTGGCGATGTGCGTACTGCTGGGAGTTTCATTAGTCGTGCTGGTAGTGCCGGGCTTGTTTGCAATTCGCATGGAAAACTATCAGCCGTTTATTACAAACGGCGCAGGCGGATTAGCTGCGAGTTTGGTACTCCTCTTTTTCTCTTATGCTGGATTTGAGTCACTGGCTCAGACAGCAGGCGAAGTAGAAGGCAGTACTGAGCGGCTGCCGCGAGTATTCCTGCGAGGAGTAATCATCACCGCCATCATCTTCGTACTAATGTCGGTGGTTGCTTTCGGAGTTCTACCGGGGTCGCGACTCCAAGCGAGTAACGCGCCGATGGCTGAAGTCGCATCTGTTTATCTGCCCGTTGGAGCAGCTCTATTTGTCACGTTCGGCGCGATCATGGCAATTACGACTTCCATCAACTCAACGATGCTGGTGCCATCGCGTTTGGCCATTATCCTCGCGCGCGACCGGTTGGCGCCGAAGTGGATGGGCGCGATACATCCGCGCACCGGAACACCAATTCCCGGACTCACGCTGACGCTGGCAGCAGCAATAGCACTGCTCATCAGCGGACAAGTTTCGCTCGCATTGAACATCGCGGTCTTTGCTTTAGTCATTCTCTATTTTCTTCACAGCCTGACGTTCCTGCTGCTTGAACGGCGGAGTCCCTGGCTGTACCCGCTCATCAAGATTTCAATGCCGCGGTCGCTGCAGAAATTTGCGGCGTGGATATCTGTGCTGTCGATGGGAGGCATCATTGCAATTCAAGTAGTTCAAGACGTGCGGACATTGGCAACACAAACTTTTCAACAGCGACTCAGCAGCCACTCGTTAACGAGTCTCGAACTCGTCATAGCGTGGGGTTTGATTGGGGCGATACTTTATGCGTACGGCCGATCGCGCCGGTGGCGTGGCGCGGAGGGCGAGATTGTGATGGGACAGTTCGAAACTCAGCGGGAGAATACCGATGGAGATTGAGCGTCGAACGGTTTTGATTACCGGAGCGAATCGTGGCTTAGGTCGCGCTCTCGTACTTGCTTGTCTGAAGGCTGGCGCTGGTGACGTGTTTGCCGGTGCGCGACAACCGGAGAGTTTGGCGAAATTGATCGAGACCGCTCAGGATGATCGGATTAAACCTCTGCGTCTCGACATCACCTTGGAAGCAGACATCCGCGTAGCTGCGGACTTGGTAGGACGCGTCGATATCCTGATAAACAATGCTGGAGTTTGCGTTTTCGGCAGTGTGCTTCGCGCAGAAATGGCAGAGTTACAGCGAGAGGTCGAGACTAATTACTTCGGCGCACTGCGGATGGCTCGAGCGTTCGCGCCGGCGATGATGCAACAAGGTAACGGGTTGATCGTGAACGTAGCTTCTATTCTGGGAAAGGTTAGCATTCCGGCAATGGGAAATTATTGTGCGATGAAGGCTGCATTGTTCTCCTTGAGCCAAGCGCTACGCGGCGAGCTCAGTCCTCATGGAGTACGAGTCATCACCGTCTTCCCAGGCACAATTGATACTGACATGAGCAGAGGATTTGAAGGTCCAAAGATGAATGTGGACCAAGCTGCTGCGGAGATCATTGACGCCATCCGCGCGGAAAAGCTTGAAACTGCAATTGGCGATGGGGCGCGCGGAGTTGTAGACGGTCTGGCCTCTGATCCTCTGGCGATTGAACGAGCCTTTGCCGAATACCGGGCGTGAGTTATCAAACGTTTCGATGCTAAGCGTCGTATCTAACACTCGGGCTACCAGCTGGATAGAACACACCCAACAGCCGCAGATCGCCTTCGCCTGTATTCTCGACGCAGTGAACCTGTCCTTTCGGTAGGTAAATGCATGAGCCTGCGCCGATAGCGGTATGAGTTTCGCCGGCCCACATGCGGCCAACTCCACGCAGGATAAAGAGCACTTCTTCGTAATTGTGAAAGTGATCGGGCGCGCGCCCTGGTGGAATTGAACCGACAAACTGTGTGGCTTGCTCACTTCCGATCTCGTCGTCGACCAGCACGCGATACCAACGGTCGGCCGTAGGTACGGCTTGACGGTCAGAGAGTTTGACGATGGGTGGCTGTTGCGTTGACGCGTTCTGCGTAGGTTGTGGGGTACCTGAGTTGGCTGAGGGGAAAGACCTGTCTGATGTGACTGATGGTTCGGGACACTGTGAGCTAATGAGAACTAGAGGCTCAGGATTGGGATTATCAACGACGAGCGTCGTACCAGGTCGTAAATAGATGCCCATCTCCGTTTCAACTTGGAAGGGGTTACCGTTAATCTGGACTGTCGCAACTCCTTGCAGCACATAAAAGATTTCATCAGATTCATCATTGCTCAACGTGGGTGACAATCCTGGTGCGAACTCCATGGTACGAAGAGAAATCGCAGACGCGCCGTTGGCCCGCCCAATCTGCGGCCACACGCGTAACGTGCCATCAATCATGGGTTCGCCATCCTTAAATCCTGTAACTCGGCACCCACCTTCCAGTAACACAGCCATAGTAAAAAAAGAATTCTTAGCCACAGATTTACACAAGAAATGAGTTTGAGAAAATCACTCCTGCGAATAAGGGTTCGATAATT
This sequence comes from Pyrinomonadaceae bacterium, assembly GCA_035281525.1. Lineage (GTDB taxonomy): Bacteria > Acidobacteriota > Blastocatellia > Pyrinomonadales > Pyrinomonadaceae > PSRF01. The sequence goes on from DATEDU010000181.1 coordinate 5,641, forward strand.
CCTTTGCCATCGTAAACAGTGGTGTACCGAATAGATCGTGGGGGCCTTCGGTTGTCCTCGTGAATCCTGCGCGTTCGTAGAGTCGAATCGCACGCAACAGAAACGGTGTGGTGCTCAAGACCATACGCCTGCAGTTGTGGGCTAGCGCAAAACTCTCTAATTCCGTTAACAAGCGTTCCCCGATACTTAACCCTCTTGCCGAGGGCAACACGGCCATGCCCCGAACGTACAATTCGTCAGCTCGCAGTACAGCGGATGCGGTGCCTACAACCACGTTACTTCGGAACGCGATCCATACCGGCCCCTCGAGCATTCGACGTTCAACTTGATCGGCGTCTGATGTCGTTGCCGAGAAGCCTTCATCCGTGTACAAAGATCTGTATTCAGCGAACGATTCTTTCAGCACGGATGAAATAAGAGTCCCGTCAGACGGTTGAGCCAACCTTACTTCAATCTTGATCTGTTCGCTCAACTCACCAGAACCGTTTGCCGTAGCACGTTGCGTTCAACGGAAGCATGGATTGATCCACGAACCAACACGAAATACACGAAGGAAGATCCGATCATTGAAGCAATCGGGCAGCGTCCAGTACCTGCTCGGGCCGCGCGCGCACCCAATAATTCTCGGTCAGGTTCACCCACCGCACCGTTCCGGAAGTATCGACGAGGAATTCCGCCGGCCGCGCGACATCCTGACCGCTAATCCCCGCCCCGGCATGAACCAAGTCATAACGCCGAATGGCCTCAGAGTTCGGATCCGATAGAAACGTGAACGTGTAACCAACTTTCGGCAGCATGTCGCGATTGGTTTCGGGGTCATCAACACTAATAGCCACGGGACGAATGGCGACCGCATTGAATTGCTCAACGTATTGTTGAATGCTCCGCAACTCGGAGTGACATGCAGGTCACCAGTACCCTCGATAGAAAACCAAAAGCACTCCCTTCGGGGCTTTGCCATTGATCGGCGTCGATAACAACTCAGCGAGCGACACTTGCTTCCCATTCGAGTCCGCGAGCGTGAATTCCGGCGCCTTCTGCCCGACTTTGGGTGCAGCAGCCGAAGCGGGCAACTGCCTGGCGAGAATGAACATGGCGAAGATGAAAAACGCGAAGACTAACACGCCGAGGACTGCGAAGACTGTTCCGCCGATCTTGCTCATCACAGAACGGCCAGCTCCATATGCGCGACGCACGCCGACGAACAAGAGTATCAATGCAATGGCAAACAACAAGAGGTTGGCCCAGGGAAAGTCTCGCGTAAACGGGAAGTTGACAAAGACGAGCGTGTAACTGAGAAATGCAATCACGCTCAGCGCGAAGCCTGCCCAGATTGGCCAATTGAAGCGTTTGAGAATTGCCGTCATGATGCGCCCTCCCTCGCGTCGATGCTCACTGAGATCCCACGCCACTTGCCCTGACTGAACCGAATCACGCTAAGCGTACAGCGAGTGGCGTGACCGGCAAGAATCGCGAGCCAGATGTCAATCGGATCGAGAGTGCTCAGTTGTTGAATCACAAAGCAGATCCCCAACGGCACGACGATCTGAGAAATAATCGAGATGTATAGTGGACTCTTAGTGTCGCCCGTACCCTGCAGTCCGCCAGTGTAGGTAAGTGCGACGGCGACCAAAAGCCCGGAAACACTCAGCACGCGCAAAAGCTGAACGCCAATTTCAACGACTGCCGGCTCGTCCATGCCGAATATGCCGAGAAGCTGCCGTGGAAAGAATAGAAACAGGAATCCAACAAAGGCTGCTCCCGCGAGTCCAAACCGAGCCGCGACGTGTACTGCTTCGCTCGCTCGGTCCGGTTGGCCTGCGCCAAGGTTCTGGCCTGCCACAGCTGCAGCCGCACCCATCAATCCCACCGACGTCCAGGTGATCAGCGAGAACAGTTGTGAGTAAGACACGGAAAATGCTGCTTGTGCGGCGGCGCTTTGGGCCAGAGATCCGATGAACGCCAACAAGCAGACGCCACCGATGTTCATCGCGATTCCCTGAAGACCGGTTGGCAAGCCGAATCGGAACAACTCTCGGATGACGGTCCAATTCGGGCGAAAGCTGCCGCGCGGAAACGACACAACCCATCCGCCGCGCCACAGTCTTATTATTGCGTACAACGCCACCACTCCTGACGCGATCACCGTGCCCATCGCTGATCCTGCCGTGCCAAATCTCGGGATT
>DATEDU010000182.1:0-11803 GCA_035281525.1 Pyrinomonadaceae bacterium
GCGCCGATTACTTTCAGACGCTTGGCCTGCAACTCCTACGCGGTCGTGGGTTTGATCAGCGCGATACCGAGCAAGCCCCTCACGTCGTGATTATCAATGAAGCAATGGCGCGCAAATTCTGGCCGGGTGATGATCCGCTCGGCCGTTACCTCACCTTCAATTCGTCAACGCAGTACGAAATCATCGGGGTGGTAAGTAACGCAAAACACACTAGCCTTCAAGAAGAGGACGAACCACTAGCTTTCACTTCTCACCAACAAGCTCCATCGCGCACGATGGACCTGGCCGTCAGAGCGAATTACTCTTTTGACCGAGAGCCCGCAGCTCTGATCAACGCCATTCGGCTGGCCGTCAGCAAAATCGATCAGGAACAGGCGATCCACAACATCGTGACAATGGAGCAACGGTTGTCGCAATCGATCGCGCCGCAACGCTTCGTCGCGTTACTGCTCAGTCTCTTTGCCACGCTCGCCCTGCTTCAGGCCTTGATCGGGATCTATGGCGTGATGTCCTATGCCGTGACGCAACGCAGGCAAGAACTGGGCATTCGTATGGCGCTCGGAGCGCACCCCGGAGACATACTAAGTCTGGTCCTCCGGCGAGGAATGAAATTGACAGTCATCGGCATGGCGCTCGGATTGATGGGTGCTGTCGCCTCCACCCGGCTTTTACGGGATATGCTTTTCGGGATTACGCCGGTCGATCCGCTGACGTTTGCAGTCATGACGCTATTATTGATGTGCATCTCGCTCGTTGCCTGCTTCCTGCCTGCACGCCGCGCGACGAAAGTTGATCCTATGAACGTGTTGCGAAGCGAGTAAAGTACGACTATGAGCCAGCCCATCGGGACGTTTTGCTCAACGGCCTGAAAGCGGTTGAGAAAGAAATTGAAGAAGTTATCAAAGTTATTGTCTAACCTTTGAGGTGTCGCGCGGAGGTGATTTCATTCCCTCGCGCGTGATCGTTGCCGCCGGGAAATTGTTTCCAATAATGGTTTAGCAAAATAGCGATGGCCACCAAACCGGCGCCACAGGGGATCCCATAGAAACGTCAATGAATTTCAGGGGGTGCCTGGGAAATAACTCTTGAGAATTTTGCCTAAGGAGTCGCTGATCCCATATGTCGTTTTTCGCTGGATCGAGACGACGGTTTTGCCATTCTCTTCCGTGACGTTCATGACTTCCTCTTCGGCTGACTTACCCCGGGTCACCACTATTTGTAAGGCAACGAGACCAATGGCGGCTAAAGCTACGATTTCCGCCCCGCCGAGAATGAATTGCTTTCTACCTGCGCCAGCGATCGCTGCTTTGACAGCATCTTCATAACCGTCAGTCATCGCGGCTGTTAACAAGAGCAGGCGAGAGAGTTGCTCGATCTCTTCAATGTTAGCATTAGGCTGATTAGTAATCTCCTGCAACAATTCCTTTTCCCGCTCTCCAGGCTGGCGGCTTCCTGAAATCCTCAAGCCAAGATGCTGCGCCGCTTCCAGTGCTTCTTCTCTACTCAAATTTTGAATCTGATTCGCCAGATCATTCATCCCTTTAACCTCCTGCAAACAATGAACCGTTCAAAGTAAACGCTCCCCAAAAGAAAGCGTGAGGAAAACGTTCCTTAACAGTCAAGCATGTGTCCCGATAGATCACTTCATATCCTCTTTCCGGGTGTTGGGTTTGAAGCTGACAGAATGTCTTCAGCCACTCCAATCCGGCCTCCTGATCGATGTCCCATATCGGACTAATTAACGCACGCGTACCTTTTGCAAATAACGTCTGTTCCAGACCGTGGCGTGTTCCGCCTGGCGCGACCTCGGTGATCCCGCTGGAGCACGCAATTGTTACTACTAAAGAAGGACACGACTGAATGTCCTCAAAATCATCCCACGTGATAACAAATCTCTTAAGCTCGGGAACCTCCTCGATCGGAAACAGACTGGGTGGTAGTTGGTGTTCATCAGCGACGCAGATACCAAATCCTCGGCTGGCACCAGCGTATGCACCGTGGCAAATGAAAAACATCTTGTCAGATCGTTCGAGCAAGTCGAGTACATCTTTTCGTTTACCGTCGCGTTCCACAAGTTCGGAAATCCGGTACGAAGGATCGAGAATCTTATGGAGCTCGGCGCTTGCTGCCAGTGCTCTGTTGCGGAATTTCTCCGAATCACGTCGCTTAGTAACCGTCACGATTCCAACGGCTGCCGTATCCGTGTTTGGTTCTTTTTGCCTGGCTAACAGTGTGGCGAAATTAGGAGCGAATGTGACTGTCGTCTTTTCGATTAATCTCCGACCATCCGGCATCAGCGATAAATGAAGTGGCAAACCAGTCAGGTCGCGACCCGGTAAAAAACAGACGTGACTGTTCGGCTGCAAATAGGCATCAAAGAACCTTCCTAATTGGGAACCCAATTCATTCCAACCGCGGCTTTGGTCATCGAACCAGGTGAGATCGGCAGGGTTTGCCAGCTTAAGAGCCCAAGCTGTTTGATCTCTGACGGCTCTCACCTCGTGCTTATTCCAGGAAGTATCACTAATCGCAATGGGCTGGCCCACCGTCGAAGGCACACGGCAGATTCGGATCGTATCGCCCGCATTAATCGGGAAAAACACTTCGACAGGCCGGTCTAGTTTTGCCGAGTATGTTCGAATGAGATCGACGATTGTGTCGACGGATAAGCTGGTCCCGAATCGTGAGGTTATTTCGCGCCCGTTCGTGAACTCATAGAATCTGATTGATTCTTTTGGCTCCAAGACTTTTTGATCGATGAGTTCAATGCCAACAGAGGTGACGACTTGCTGGAATTGCTCCTTGTCCAGCATCCATGAGGGCGCGAACGACACGTCCGCACCGCCTGGAACGCGAGTCTCAAATGCTGCCCAGGCTAATTGGAATTTCTCCCAGCACGAGCTTAGGTCACCCGAGTGGTACGCTAACCATCCCCGAATAAAGTGATACAGCCACGGAACACCTCCATCGAGACTATCCAGCCAATCGAACTCGGTCTGGACCGCTTCAGGCAGTTCCTCTGGTTTTCCCTCTTCCATAAACCTTTGAGCTATGGAGACTCCCATTGTCATTACAAGGGAAAGATTTGATCGGTGTTTCTTGCTTTCCAATGCCTCAACTTGGATCCGTAAACAGTTCTCAATGAATTCACGATGCTCCGGTTGTTCAGAATGGAACCTCATCGCAGCAGCAGCAATCCGTAGGACTCTCATCGACGACTCAGCCGCGGAAAGCTGATAAGCATCGATAAGATCATCGATGCCCGCAGCTTCACTTCCAATCGCCTTCTTAATCAATCCCCGAGTAAGAAGGTACTCTGATCTCACGGAAAGATCGGCGAGTCGCTCCGTCAACTCAATTGCTCGATCCAAATAGGAAAGTGCCTTCTTAAAATTATTTGTTTGAAAATCAACCTGGGCCCGGCTGTAAAGCAATGAGTGTTCCGTCGGATGTTGTGCAAGTTCCGCATCCAGGATCTCTTTGGCCTTTCGATACTGGCCCATGTTTCTTAAAACGATTGCTCGATTACGGCGCAACACGGCCAAGTTGTCGGGATTGCGATCTTCCTCCGGTATCAACGCATCAATTTTTTCCGCCAGGTCATAAGACGTCAAAGCCATTTCGTACTGATGCATGTATCTAGAGACATTACCCGATTCATTGAACAAGTCGCGCATGAGTGAAGGGCGGGTTGTTCCCAATTTGACAGAGATCGTTTTGTCTTGCGCGAGCCGTAACAACTGCGAGGCCATTTGCGCTGCAAAGTTATACTCTTCGGCGAGGTTCATCGTCTTAACGACACCGGTTCCAATCGAGGCCGCGGCGAAATAATCTTTGGATTCGAAAGCGCGGCGGAACATCTCCTCAGCGACAAACATGGCCGCGTCCCGTTGCCCGTTTCTTATGAGATTATTGGTGCTTCCTCCAACTATCTCTCCTATTGCCAGGCTCTTATCGATACTTTCATTGAACGAATACTGTTTCAGGATGGTCTCAATGAAAGAGCCACCAAGTTTTTCAGGCGGAAGCTTCTTTCCCGGTTCAACCCTGATTCGAATGGGGCCTGCCTTGAATACCTCTTCCAATTCCTCTTGAAACCCCAGGTCTTCCATCATCTTTGTTGCCATTGCCAATTGTTCTTTGAACTCATTTTCTTGTTCAAGAGATATTCCAGCGACGGCAATATTCCAGAGATCTTGGAACCGAACAGTGTTTCGAATGGTTTCGTTCGAAAGCTTGAATTGGGTATCGAGGGTGACGTCGTCGTCTTTGCTCAACAGCCAAATGGCCAAGAGATATTCCGCCCAGTTCCTGCCACGAGGATTGTCTTTCCCGGCATGGGCGTGCAGGGTTGCGTTGACATACTCACGCAAGAAGCCTTTTCTGAAACTCGTTGGATCTTCCGCAGGGTTCTTGAGATCGATGCAGTTACCAATTAGCTCGGATAACACCTCTGGCGTAACGCATACCGCGGGTACCTGAGTCCGAAGAGTCAGATCAAGTTGAGGGACCTCACGAGATCCGATTGCCGCATACAAGAGCTGTTGGATCAAATGCACGACGATCACCTTGTGAACACCCTTCAGCCATTCTTGCTTTTTCTCCTTATCGGCGTCACCTCCTAGCTTGATCATGTCTTCCAGCAGATTTCCATCTATCTGACTCTTAAGTATCCTGAGCAACAAAGGCGACAGCCGCGTGATTTGCTCGTCTAACGGTCTATCGAAGAAGGTTGACGAAAGGATCTCGTTAAGCACTGGACTAACAGTTGAGTTAATCCAGGGCGCCATAGCGAAATAAAGTTCTCCGTAGTCTTTACAGTAGGTAACGTCCCACTCTGCTCCGGCCTTTTCGAGTTGTCTTTCGACCCGGCTTCGAAGTGAATCCGGAACTACAGCAATCATCGCGTTGAGATCGGGGTTTGCAGCGGCGAGCGGAGTTAAGAGATTTATTTTATTGTGACATGATGGACAGTTGACCGCGTTTAAGGTGCCCTCCAAAAGCGCCATTATTGAATCTACGTCTTTAGGAAAGGAAATGAATTGGAGCGATGAGGGAACGAGTATAGGATGATCACATGTCGGACAATTTATGTAGGATTCCGGGGTCACGGCCGATCGAGGAATCGATGGGAAATTAAACTAACTGAAAAGGATGCCTGACTTCTCCGTCTTGGATGGTGAGATATTACTACGAACAAAATGATCCGTCGATACATAGGCCTCACTACTTCACGGACCGGATAACCACGAGTATCCCACGGGCTGCGGAGACGTTTTCTTGAAGTGTCACAAATGCTCAAGTCTCCGGTGGCGTTGTTTCACCCAGTGATGTTGCTAAATGTACTTAAGCGCGCACTCACCAACCGCAGTGCCGGCGCTGTGTTGATGAGACATGAGACAGCCTGAATTAACCGTCCGGCTGACGCAGTCAGGTTCAACGAGCAACGCTGTAAGGGGTAAGGGCGATGAGCAGATGGAGACTTCTCGCATTTCTTTTTCTAATCAGCATCATGACGTACGTCGACCGTGTGAATATCGCAGTCGCGGGCGCACAAAATGCGCAGCGGTTAGGGTTATGGCGTGTCGAGTTCGGAGCGATGTTCAGTGCATTTGCGTTTGGCTACGCACTCTTCCAGATTCCCGGTGGGTGGCTTGGCGATCGGTACGGCCTGCTAAAGCGCGCGTGCCAGCGTGATCAGAATCCGCGCCTGGTCGGCGGTTAAGATGACGGGCGAAGTTGCCATCACCTGATGGACATAGGCTTCGATGGATCGTTGCTTCACCTTTGGATGTCCGCGAAGCTCAGCGGCCCTCGCACTCGACAGATGTGCGCACAGCGAATTGCCGAGGACGTTCGCATGCCTGGGTGTCCGCGTTGACGTCGCTACGAACTGATGCCCGAGCGAGCAGACATCGTCGTAGGTGACACGTAACGCGAAACTCGTCGAGGAGGTAGTGACGTTTCCGGCGAAATCGCTGGCCGTCGCGGACAACATGTTACCGGATGGCACGAACTGATAGGCTGGTCCCTGGATATCCTTGCAGGTACTCGACAGCACGCCCGAAAGCGCATCAGTTGCAGCGCACGTGATCTGCACCGTCTCCAGAATCCCATAGGTCTGCTGGTTGCCCGCGAACGTGATCGTCGGCGGCGTCTTATCCACGCTGATGGTGAGGGTATGTAGAGCTTCGGTGACGCCATCCTTGTTCGTCGCGTAGTACTGCAGGATCGTCTTGCCCTCGAGCGAAATAATGAATTGCGTTGATGAACCGGTGTGCGTTGTGAGCACGATTGGCTGCGCGCCGGCCGCGGAGTAGGTGATGTCTCGGATACCTGGTCCACCGGGCACATCGACGGCAGACAGCGTGACCGTCACGTTAGTGTTGTTCCATCCACTCGAGTTCGCTGGAGGCGACAGCGAAGCGGTCGTCGCGGGAGTCTGGGCATCGCCCTGGACCAGGACAGAGCACATCGCGCTCACCCCTTGAAACCGTGCCTCGATCGATCGAACACCCTGCGGCGACGTGGCGGGGACCACGACGTTCGTCTGCAAGCCGCCCTCGGGGTCGCTGGACGCGCTGCCAGTGGACTCCTCGCCAACGAAGAGCGTCGCCGTCTGAGATGGCGGCAGGGCGCTCGCGGTCACCACCACCGCCTGTCCGGGGCGCGCGATGGAAGGTGACACGGAGCATGTGGGCAATGCTGGTGGAATGAGCGATACAGTCTGACCGGCGCCGCTTGACGGCAGAAGGTCGACCTGGCCGCCGCCTTGCGAGAGGGCCTGGAGCCGCACGGTCGTCTCAGCTGGACCACGGACCGCATCAGGCATCCGGATCGTCACGACAGCTCCGTTCGGCGTCGCCGTTGTGTCGTGCACAGCCGCGTTCAGGACGCTGTAGGAGCCGACGATGCCGGGATCGCTCTGCTCCACCCACGCGCCGCCGTCGCATCGCCAGACCTGCGGTATTGGTGTAGCAGTGTCGCCGGTCACACTTACCGTAACCTCGGTCCGAAGCTCTGCGCCCTGGAACGCAGGGAGGCCAGCCTCGGCAATGCTGCAGCCTGTCGCGACGTCGTTGTCGAGATCCGCGTACACGAGATAACGGTTCGACGTCGCGGACGGGATCGGCTCGGGGATCGAATGTGAGAAGCTTGTCACTGCGCTCTCTGGCGTCTCCGCGAGGTCAAGCGTGCGGAGCTCGAGAGACGGCGCTGTGGTACACGCCGGCGAGCACGCAGCTGCTGGCGCAACGAGGCGACCCGCGGGATCGACGGCGGAATCAGTCTCGACCGCTCCTGGCGCAAGCTTCGCGGCCTCTCTCGCCATCTCGCGCTGTAAAGCTCGAAGGTTCAAGCACGTATTCGCCTTCATGAGGCTGCTCGATGTGTCGCAGTCAACAAAACCGATCGCATCCTCGCGTTCGCCAAGCGGATCGCAGTATTCGTCGTAACGCCGTCTGCCCGGCGCGGGTGGGGCGAGGCCGTCGCCGTTGTCGTCGAGGCCGTTTCCATGGCCGAGCGTGAGCGTATGCCCAAGCTCGTGAGAGACAACCTTTACCGGTTTGAACGTGTCGTTGAAGTATCTTGAGAACCCGGGATGCTTGAAGATCGCCGGGTCGTACGTGACCGCGCGCAAGAGCGGCGTCACGTCACTGACCAGGAGCTTACGCGGATGACCGCAGAGGTCGTCCCCGCGCCGGCCCGTCCCCGCGGTGTCGCTAGCGACCCAGAGTTCGTAAGGAACGCCCGGGGCGACACCGCCGACAGTGGTCAGCGTTTCGGGGATGAGCGTCTTCGCATTGACGAGGACGGTCCCGCGCTGATCGCCGTACTGTTCGGGGTGCTTGCCGGCCAGATCGGCCCACGCCTGTTCGCATTCGTAGAGGGCGCTGCTCCATTCACCACCGCCGAACCCCGTCAGCGTGATGTCGCCGAGATCGAACAATTTCGGATCCGGATCCTTGATTACGGGGATCCCGAATGGCGCCGAGGCATGCCGGAAAAGGATGCCGGCTTGCGGAAGCCAGACCTCGTTGTTCACCTGCTGCAGGAGGGTTAATAACCTCGTGGGATCGACGAGCTCACCGGGCAACTTGCCTTGGGCCTGCGGACTTCCTTCGACCGCGCACCAGCGCACAGGCACCTGGATCACTTCCCGGACCTTTCCAGTAGCCACGATGACGAGCTCGAAAGTACGCTGCACGGTGACGAAGTCGGAGCCACCTTGCGCGGTGACGCCGATCGCGATCCGGTGCGTGCCCTCCAGAATCGAATCGGGAATCGTGAACGTGATACCGCTGAAGCTCTGTGAGGCCCCGGGGTCGAGCGTGACCGAGTGAATGTTTCCGGATCCTGCGACGTCGATGCCGGCCCACTCGATCGTGAACGTCATCGCCTTCGTCATCTTGTTTTCGTACGTGAAATCCGCGATCGGCACAGGCTGCTGGTATTCCACGATGGTTGGGTCCGCCGGAAACAGTCCAGCCACGCATACTTGACCCGTATTGACGTTGAAGCAATCCGGCTCCGCGACTGGGGGAAAGAACACCGCCACCAATGCGAGTGCCAAGAACATCAATTTCAAGATACTGGGGGTGGACATAGCAGTCCTTTATCGGGTCTGATTCCGTCGCATAAACGAACTACTAGTAATGAGAGAACTCCAACAAATATTTCCGAGGATTGAAAAAGCCAAAGATTTGATGACTCGGTGGAATGGAACACACAAGCTTTGGGCTCAGGGTCAGAACCCAAACAATGCCTTGAAAGTGCCAACGAAGGGTTTAAAGCAGGCTACTATTATTGTTTGGTGTCGAGGGTTTATATACCCGAGCACCAGGTAGATCACATAGCCGAACGATGTAAGCCATAGTGCCGCAATAACCAAAATCTTCTTCGATAAATAGACTTGATTTTCGTTGTCACTAGCATTGAATATCGTGGAGAGAACGACCGACATGGGAATAAGGAACAATGCAGGAGAGAAGACGAGAAAAGACAAGTACTGATCCCATTTTCCGTATGAACCTTTTATTGCATTACTTACATACCGAAATATACAAAACAGATTAACCAATAAGCCAACGATGAAAATATAGAATGCAGGTCTCCTCACCCATGAAAGGTGATAAAAGGCTCCGGTCGAATCTTTCAAAGACGTCAGATCCATATTCCGTGCACCCGCCAAGCCCCATACGAGCGTTAAAATCGCGAAGTAGATAACGATAGCTTCCCATAGACCAACCCATAGTTTTGTCACAACGATGAATAGAAGCACGCTCCAGAGACTTGCGACGTTAAGCCGTGGATCGATCTTGACAATCTTAATCGAACGGATCTCATCCCGTTGGATAAACCTGTCCTCTTTCGGCAAGAGAAACCGATCAAACTTCTTCGCTTTCGCTACTAAATCAATCGGAAGTTTTGTCCTCTCCATCTCGTCTCGATAGTCTTGCAAGGGCCTCGCTTGAACCCACCCCAGACTGAGGTTCTTGTAATCATCCCATTCAACGATGATATTTTTGAACACAAAGAACCAGAGAACAGCGATGCCGAGGATAGCTATCAACCACATATTGCCTAAGTGCTCTAAGGAAGGGAGCATTGACGGATACGTCTCTTGTGCCCTTTTCATTGCATCGTAAGCAAAAGCAATGATGGCAAGCAGAATCGGACAGAATAATAAATACCAAACCCCATAGTTCATTTGAGATAAATAGCCTAAATCAAGAGTGCGCGGAATTTGCTGATTCTGAACGGTTTCAATTTCAAGCTCGACTGAAAACGAGGCCATACCGACTATTATACTAGCGACTAATAATCCCAATCCTGCAACCAGGCCAATTGCATAAAACTTAAGGGGACTAATCCTTGTGCTCAAGTGCAGGATATTCATTCTCACAAGAGCCTGCTTTGCTTTTTGCATTGCTGACGAGCGACCAAGTCGAGCAACTGGGTGATTATTCACAAATGGGAGAGTCATTGTTCAGAGCCTTTCTTCAGTGATCGTTGCTTTACGTCCATCGCCGTCGCCATTAACAGCGGCCTTCGGTGTTAATACAGGTACCGTTTTCTTCTCATCGACTGCGGCTGTTTCTTCAACGGTAATCTCGGCTTTAGTTTCTTCCTTACGCGCACGTGCGGGCACAAGCTTGCGCGAATTGATGCGCTCAAACGCCCAATCGAAGATTGTTGCAAAGAGGTGTGGTCGGTAGTTTACGAGAAAGCTTATTAGCGAGATGAACCCGGCGAGCCGGATGTACTGGCCGGGACCGGGGCTGGAGAACGGCTTATCATCGAACAGAAGCAGCCCCGAAATGAAAAACAGATAGAGAAACAAACCGCGCAGCAGTCCCGACATGATGGGGTTACTATCATCTCGTGACTTCGTGGGCGCTTGATCGCCATTCAGATTCGGTCCTGTTTGCCCGCCCTGGAGCTCTGACTCAGCTGGATCATGCTCGAGATTGGCCTTGTTGCCCAGAGCTCCCAGCGCGCCGGCAGCAGAAGAAACCATCGCCAGATTCAGTGGCAGGAAGAAAAGCAAAAGCCCCAGCCAGGCAACGACGTATTTGTACGCACTAGCAGTTTCTGGAGACATTGAGGATGACCACAGCGGAACCCATGCCTCATGCTGCTTGCAGATGTTTTTCGCCTCCTCGTCATCTGGTCGTGCTTCGGTGGCCAACGCCCGCGCGCCTGCAGGGCTAATTGCGCAGCGGAACTGCGTTGTATCCATCGTGATTCCACCGGCGAAAAGAAGGAGCCATGACAATAGAAGGAGCGTCGCAAACATAGTCTGCAATGGTGACAGACCCGCGTAAGCTTGTTTTACTCCTGCAGCGTTATTGACTGCCAGGTTTCCCTTCGAGTGGGTGGAACCGGTCACGGAAGCTCGGGACCTGCTTAAGCGTATTTTCTTGAAGATCATTACTTGTCACTTTCGGACATTTGTATCCTTGAGAGATGAGCTACACCCGGAGGAACCCAAACCGTCCGGGAATCGGTAAAGAATTGAAATGATCCGATTAAACGGCTGTAACCCTTCAGTAGATATGTCCAGAAACGCAAAAGAATTTCAGCGGCGGGCCAAAGCCTCACGAAATGAGTTCGAAAAGAAGGCCCAGTTCAGCGAGTATATGGACCAAACTTGACGGAACATTGTCTCTGGTTTATACGGAAAACGCGTAGAGGGTCCGCTTTTATTCAGAAACATAATCCCCGAGTCGTACTTTCTTCGCTGAAGATATGAAGCTGGCGAAGTACATTTCAAGTTTCCTATCTATTTTTGCCATCTGCGGTTTCACCGCTGCACAGAGCGTTCCCGAAACTCAGGCGCTTGATGACGGCCGGCAATGGCTCGATCCCCGCGCGCTTCCCGCTCCGACAGCGCCAGCTCTCATTCGAGCCGCGGCGGCAAGCGCGCGCAACCAGGGGGCGGTTAGTGAAAGCTTGTTGTTGAGTATCGTACAGTCGCAGCCGGGATCAGACTCGGCGCGGCGGGCGTATGAGTTGCTCTCGCGAGCCTACTTACGCACAGGCCGGTATCGTCAACTCACCGCGAACCTCGATCAATGGGCACGTGCTTTTCCTGACGATCCTCATCTATTAAGCGAAAAGGCCGACGTCGAGCAGTTCCGCGGGCTTCCGGACCAGATCAATGGTCCGCGGAAGGCGTCAAAGCTGCGACACGGCCCGTCCAATGATTTCAGCGCGCCTGTTGTCATCAACGGGAAATAAGCCACTTATTTGCTCGATACCGGCGCCTGGCTTTCCGTGATGACTTTGGGTGAGGCGAAGC
>DATEDU010000183.1:0-4285 GCA_035281525.1 Pyrinomonadaceae bacterium
GCAGTGAAGGTAACGCTCTCACCGAACGTCGATGGATTGAGACTCGAAGACAACGTGGTCAACGTGTCGCGTTTGTTGACCGTCTGGCCACCGTCAAGCAGATCGTTGCTGTCGTTGAAGTTTGCGTCAGCGGAAGTGAAGATCGCCTCGACCGTGTGATTGCCTGCGGTCAGTGAGCTGATTGCGCTGCTGCTGGCCGAGCCCCCGGCGAGCGCCACCGGTGCGCCGAAGTTTGCTCCGTCGATCTTGAACTGCACGGAGCCAGCGGTCGGATTGCCAGCGCCCGCGCCTGTACCAACCACGGTTGCAGTGAAAGTAACGCTCTCACCAAAGGTGGATGGGTTAAGACTTGATGACACGGTGGTCAACGTGTCGCGTTTGTTGACCGTCTGGCCACCATCGAGCAAATCGTTGCTGTCGTTGAAGTTTGTATCCGCAGAAGTAAAGATCGCTTCAACGGTGTGATTGCCCGCGTTGAGCGTGTTAATCGCACCACTGCTCGCTGAACCTCCGGCGAGCGCTACTGGCCCACCGAAGTTTGCTCCATCAATCTTGAACTGCACGGAGCCAGCGGTCGGATTTCCAGCACCAGCACCTGTACCAACCACCGTTGCAGTGAAGGTAACGCTCTCACCGAACGTCGATGGATTGAGACTCGAAGACACCGTGGTCAACGTGTCGCGTTTGTTGACCGTCTGACCACCATCGAGCAGATCACTGCTGTTGTTAAAGTTGGGATCAGTCGAAGTAAAGACTGCTTCGACCGTGTGATTGCCGGCGCTGAGCGAGCTGGTAGCACTGCTGCTGGCCGAACCTGCGACGAGCGGCACTGGTCCACCAAAGTTCACACCATCGATCTTGAACTGCACCAAACCGCTAGTCGGATTGCCTACGCCAGCGCCTGTTCCAACCACTGTAGCCGTGAAAGTCACACTCTGGCCAAAGGTGGACGGGTTCAAGCTGGAAGAAACGGTTGTCAACGTGTCGCGCTTATTGACGGTAAGCGGGAACGGCGGAGACGTACTGCCTGTGTGATTTGAACTGCCCGCATAACTCGACACGATGTTATGGGTTCCGGTCC
Organism: Pyrinomonadaceae bacterium; assembly: GCA_035281525.1. Classification (GTDB taxonomy): domain Bacteria; phylum Acidobacteriota; class Blastocatellia; order Pyrinomonadales; family Pyrinomonadaceae; genus PSRF01. Next base: position 1,082 of record DATEDU010000183.1, read on the forward strand.
CATGCTGTGTTGGCGTGTAAGTAACTGAGCAACTGCTGGCACTTCCACTTATTGGACTCAAACTGCAATTTGCAGCGGGCGTGAAGTTACCTGTACCTCCGGTAACCAAATTAACTGTGCCCAGAGGCGGCGTAGCCCCAGCCCCGGCAATATCATTCACGGTAGTGGTACAGCTCACACCATCACCCACAACGGTCGGATTAGGTGTGCAGCTTACTGTCGTGGAGGTCGCGCGCTGAATCGGGGTGAGGGCAAAATTTATGGTTTGCGTTTGGTTATTAGCGAAGAGGGCTGAAACGGTAGTTGGAAGGAACCCAGGTGCTGATGCTGTGATCTGGACCAACGCATTATTGCCAGGGAAGTTGAACTGGAAAAAATAGCCACCAGCGCCATTTGTCGTCGTACCTCCAACGCAACCTAAGCTACAAAAAACGGATGCACCGGCAATCGGAAGTCCGGTCACCGAATTTGTAACCGTACCCGTTGCTTGTGCATTGCCATCGGTAAAGGTCGTATGCGCCGTCCAACCGGAGGTTAAACCTCGCGCGCTCACGATGAATTTCATCAACAGATCATTATCTGCAACCAAATAAGTCCCACTGAAATTACCGTCCGCATCCGCGACTATATCGAATCCTCTTTCCTGAGGCGTGTGCGGATCTTCGTGAATCTTGACTCTGACCGTTTCGCCAGGTTGATACCCGCGGCCGTTAATCGTCACCGTATCACCTGGCAGGTAATCCATTTTGTCTGTCGAAATTGACGCTGGGGAACTCGCCAGTAGTTCAGCGGAATTAAGGACGGTGCTGGCGGAATTTATACCGCCGAGCACTAACGCTTGATTGCCAGCCAACTCAGTAATCGTGTGTCCGGACCGATCAAGTAACGCATCGGTCTGACCGTTATAAAATAAAGCGGCGCGCGTTTGGGCTGTCAGAATACCGGGCTTCAGGTTGGTACATGTATCGGTGTCCGGAAGTACGTGCGCGTAGGCTCCGAAGCCTGCGAACGCCGGATCATAGATCTCCATCGAGCCGTCGTTGCTGCCGCCGATTATCTGTACCTTGCCGTCAAACAACACTCGCAAGTGCGCACGGACACGATTTACTTTTAGCTCATTATTCAGCGGCGAAAATATACCGTTGTCAAAAATCTCTCCCGAAGTGAGCTCGTTACCATTGGCACGTCCGCCAACGACCAGCACGCGTCCATCCTGGAGCAAAGCCGCAGAGTGCATAGAGCGTGCAACACCCATGTTGCCCGCCGGCGCGGATGTTCCTGCTGCCAGATCGAGAATCTCAGCGCTGCCACCCGCCTCGCCACCGGCGATGAACACGCGGCCGTTAGCAAAAAGCGTCGCGCTGTGTCCTGCACGCGCGACGCTCATTGACGGACCATTCGTGAACCCGCCCGCAGCCGGATCGAAGATCTCAGTTGTAGCGAGTGAACCTCCGCCGTTGCGTCCACCACCGATCAACACGCGACCATCGGCGAGCAGCGTTGCAGAATGATCGACACGCGCCGCACCCATGTTCGCCGCGGGCGAAAATGTCGCCGACGCCGGATCGTAGATTTCACTCTGATTCAAAGCGCCCGAACTATTCTCGCCGCCCGCAATCAACACGCGTCCGTCTGACAAACGCGTGGCAGTATGACCACGACGTTCCACGGTCATCGTCGAGCTCTGAGTTTGCGCAGCTTCTGCAAACTCAACCGCCGCCGAGTTATGAGCGGACGTAGTTCCGCCCATCATCGACGCTAAAAGTCTTTGCTTGATCGATCCGGCGAAAGAGTTGGTTGCGGAGAAAACGGCAACGGCCGCAACAACCAGGCTGACGAGAAATGCGATGCGAAAGTTTTTGTTAGACAAACGAAAGTGAGAGGTCGAGAGATTGGGGGCAGTCATTTTTCTTAAGGCTCCTGGTGGATGATGGAAATATCGCCTTGGCCGGCACGCTGGGAACACGTGTCAGCCAAGACCCCTGGGCACGTTGTTAACTGCTTTGTAAAGCTCAGGAAAGGAAGGGATCGTTTCCGCACGGGACCCGATCCTTTCGCGCGAGAGGATTAACAACTCGTTGAGCGCAGTTCGTGGTGCGTGCATGGCAGCAAACTGTGGGCCGAAGAGGATCAAACCTGCCTCGTCGAGCCAAACCTAACGCCGTCACAACTTAACTCAATTGATTAACAGTGATTTTGATTGTGAGAACTGCTCACTGGCGAGCAGTTGAGCGCAGAGGAACGCAGAGTTACGCAGAGAAGATTACAAAAAAAGAGGGCTCAGACTCAGCCGAGCCCTCTTTGGAAGGACCGGTCGGGTAGACTAACGGGAACCGCCCTCTCATTAACCAGTCCCCGGCTAATCTCTCGGTAACCTTCCCAACACGCAGGACCCCGGATCTGGGCTGGGCCGGATCCCGCGCTGGCAATTGGTTCCGTCTTAGCGAGAAGTATTCAAAAGCAGATCACGCCAACATGTGGTTAGCAGAATGGATCGTGCGTGACCGTGGTGATTCGATCAAACCTTGCACTACCTGGGCGACCTGCGACAGAGGCTTCGGCTTCCGCAAGAAGGCATCTGCGCCTGCACTTCGAGCTTCCGCTTCGGCTTCAGGCGACCCATACGATGTGAGTACGACTATGCGCGTGTCAGGATTTCGCTCATGCACGAGTCTGATGATCTCGATACCATCAGGTCGTCGCGCCTGCCCTAATCGCAGGTCCTGAATAATCACTTTGTATTCAGTAGCTTTGATCAGGCCTTCGGCCTCTTCCATCTCACGAGCTGTATCTACCTTGAACCCGTGCTGCGAGAAGTATTCCCTCATGGAAAAACAGATCGATTCCTCATCGTCCACAACAAGAAGATTTCGCACGCCAGCTTCAACACGATGAGTTTTTGCCCGGCCGCGGAGTAAGAGTTCTTTGAGACGACCGGATACTCTCTTGAGGTTCAACATTGAGGTCGTTACCAGTACTACTTAAGCTCGTAGTCTGTCGCGCCTCTATATCAAATTGAGCGTGTCTTTACGAGCGATTTTGAGTTTTACTTTCTCGGGAAAAAAGGGAGGCTGCATAGTTTTGATCGTCAGTTGGGGGTACCTCGCCTCGTTAACAATCAGCCTCCCGTGGCACAGGTAAACGGCGGAGCATCCGCTCACCCATGCCTTTGTTTGCCGCTCTTCTCCCTAGATAAACCTATGC
>DATEDU010000184.1:0-10700 GCA_035281525.1 Pyrinomonadaceae bacterium
CCCTACTACGAATGTGTTGCTTGCCAATACTCTTTCTGGGCGCGTTTGGCCCAACTCCAAAAACGCCCCTGCTTAATCTCGGCTGGACCAGGCACGCTTAAATCCTTTCGAACGTAGAGACTGTCGCTGGAGCCTTTGTCAATGACCAGCTTGATCTCGTGTTTGTACGTTGCGACCGGCTCGCTGTCATTAATCTCTGCGATTAGATTCGCGGCGGCGACGCTCGCCTGATTCACGGCCATATGAGCCAGCTTGGGGCCGGTGAAGTTTACACAATCGCCAACGGCGTACATGCGTTCGACACCTTGAACTTTCATGAACGTGTCTACATTGACGTACCCGTCACGATTCGTTATGCCGAGATAAGACGCGGCGCTCGACCCTTCAAAGGGCGGAACTAACATCAGCAAATCGGATTTGATTGACTGTCCAAGCCTATTGTACGCAGCGCCGAATGTGAGTCGCGTGATGGCAAAGTCTGGCAGGAGTTCGATGCCTTCTTCATCAAGAGACGACCTGATTGCAGCGGCGACTTCATTATCGCCAAACTCAATGCCCGGGGCGTTTGGGCTGACGATGCTAATCTTCACAGCTTGTCGCTCATTCCGATCCTTTAGCATTCGAGACAGTGCGAATGCAGTCTCATAAACCGGTACAGGCAGTCGCGCGCCGGGAGCCTGCCCGATTACTGCTCGCCCCTCATGAAAATGGTCTAAAGCGCTTCGGAACTTGAGTGTGTTATTGACATCCAAAAGGTGATGCGCATGTTCATAAAACCCGGTAATTCTATCTGTGGCCAGCCTCCGGCCCAGGGCGAAAATCAGGTAATCATAAGAAAGCTTTCCATCTACTTCGCCATGAGCAGTTTTTATAAGTCGTTCAAACGGATCGATTCGTGCGACCTCGGCTTCGATGAAGTTCACACGCCGCTCGAGCATTGCCTGACGGAGATCAAAGGAAACATCGTCGGGTTCCCATTTTCTAAACGCCAACCTGACGAGTGCTGGATAAAACACAAACTGCCGGCTGCGGGACACCAGTGTGATCTGATGTTCGTCATCCAACTTTTTAGCGAGATGTTCAGCGGCCACCACCCCACCGAAGCCTCCGCCGAGTATCAATATTTTTGCCATTTACTTAACCTCCCATCGTCAGACCGGCATAACTTTCGTTCTGATATCACGCACGAACTTAGTAGTGCACGAGCCGTACCACCGGAACGCTCGCTCAAAGTCGGAGCCAGTCAGGTTGAGGGTTGATGTGTCTTGTTTGATTGGGACTACCGTTGAGGGGTATTTCGCAGTTGCACGGGATTTTCGCGCAGTTGATCGCCTGAACCGGCTAGTAGCAGATGGGATGCTGCCACCACTGCCGGCACGTAGTTCATCGTTTCCGCTGGCAACAACGCGCGATCAGCAAGTAACCAAAAGTCGCGAATGCCGGTGCGACGAATCAGCTTTGCGACGCGTCCTTCACCCCAGTTGTATGCCGCGAGTGCAAGTGGCCAGTCGCCAAAAAGCGCGTGTAGATCGCGCAAGTAGCGAGCAGCCGCTCGCGTAGACTTTTCGGGATCACTTCGCTCATCTGTCCATGCGGTTTGCTCTAATCCGTAGCGCTGGCCCGTGCCGGGGATAAATTGCCAGATACCATGCGCCGCCTTGGGTGAATGCGCTGTTGGATTATAGGTACTTTCAACGAAGCCCAACGCAATTAACCATTCAGGCAAACCTTCTTGGCGAAAGATCCGAACCATCATCTGACGATAAGACGCAAGCCTGGTTTTACCAATCTCTAATCGGGGCCGTCCCGAACCTTGGAAATATTTCACGAATGCAGCAACTCGTCGGTTAGACAACACGTCACTCGTTGATTCCGCATTCCAAAAGCCGTACGGCGTTGTGGAATGAGCCTCCAATGCCAACAATTCTTGAGTGATCTCTTGCAAATATTCCTTAAGGAACAGATCCTGTTGCTTAGCATCACCGTCAGGTGCGGCAGCAGCAATGACTTCGCCGGCTTGTCTCAACAAATTAAGAGCTTGTGTGCGTTGACCAGCCTTTAACTTCTGGGTTGCCTCACTTCTATAACGGTCGGCTTCCTTAACCGCGGTAGCTGCTTCCCCAGCAAGCGTAGCTCTGTGTATTAGCCGATCCAGATAATGCTCTACGCTTAAGGTTTCTGCTTTAATTTCACCCGTTTGAGAACCGGTCGGCCTCAGTTGAGCACTCGCGTTTGTTGCAGACAGCAATACAAACCACACGAGAAAGATGCGGTAAAGGTTTTTTGCAGGAGACGTCACTATTCTATCTTTCCGCCACCTTTATTAACGGCTTTGGTTGAAACACCTGATACCAAATAAGGTCGTAAACCCTTTCAGATAAGCGTTCCTTCAGAATAAAGTTAAAGCTGCGATTTGGGGCACCGATTTGCGGCTCAAATGTCAGCACTTCAATTCGATCAGTGTCCGGCCGGGAAACTGCTCTAATGTCATTCCAACGCCAACTGCGCGAGTCGTGCTTATCCGCCGCTTCATACACGAGCCGATCAGAAAAGACCTTCAGAATCCCTTGGCATCCGCCAAAGCGATGCAGGTGCTTAACGGCTGTTTGAGCCAACGGCGCGCCTTCTTCTTCCGTAAAAGATGTCACAAGGGCACGATCGATGTGCGCGCGAAGAAAGTCGCTGAGCTTTTGTTCGAATTCGGCGTCGACGACTTTGAAAGTCAGATTTTCGTCTCTTCCAAGCAGAAGTTTTCGGTTTTGGTAAGTCCAGATTCGGATGTCACTAGCGGACAGTATCTCTACTAGCCTAATGTCTCTATAGCTCCACGACCGCGAATCCTTTTCCTTGCGAGCGCGGAATTCGATGCCTTTTGCGGAAATTATCAAATGACCATCACGTTTACCGATCGTGCGATCCTGCTTAACAGCGTAAGTGAACTCCTGATTTTGACTCTTACCTTCCAATACGCCCAGTAAAAGAGTGCTCAGGGCAAGTATCACGAGAATGCTGTTATGTCTATATTTCATTGGTTTATCCTCACATCAACAACCTAGTTCGACACAAGAGCGACGTGCTGTAACTCGACATTCGATCGAACTTTCACTTCCGTGTGCCATTTCCAAACGGCGTAGATCGCCGGGTAGACAACCAGGCCCATGACGAACGCGGTAAACATCCCGGCGAACAAGGGCGCTGTGATCCGCTTCATGACATCCGCACCAGTACCGGTGGCCCACATCACCGGCACAAGTCCCACGAAATCTACAGCTACAGTCATAAACATTGGACGAAGGCGAAGCACCGTACCATTGGTTATCGCTTCATAAAGATGTTTCTTTGTTTTCATCATTCCGCGGTCGCGCATCTCGGCATAGGAAAGATCGAGATATAGAAAGACGAACACACCCATCTCGGCGGCGACACCAAGAAGCGCGATCAGTCCGACCCAAACGGCAATACTCATGTTGTAATTCAGCACATAGAGCAGCCAGATAGCGCCAACTGCTGAGAATGGAATAGAAAGAAATATGATCAGAGTCTTGACGACTGAGCGCGTGTTGAAATAGAGCAAGACGAACACGATAAAGATGGTGAGCGGCACAACGATCGTGAGTCTCTGAATTATGCGCTCCATGTACTCATACTGGCCGCTCCAAACCAGCGTATAACCCGGCGGCATCTGGATTTTTTCAGCAATCGCTTTCTTCGCATTCTCGACATAAGTGCCGACTGGGATTCCGGGAATATCCACATAAACGTAACCGCTGAGCCGACCATTCTCATCGCGGATCATTCCAGGACCGGAAAGCAACTTAATGTCCGCGATTTGGGCCACCGGAATCTGAGCTCCGTCCATGGTTGAAATTAAAGTGCGGTTGAGTTTGTCTGCCGAGCTGCGATAATCGCGCAGGTACCGCACATTCACGGGATAGCGCTCTCGGCCCTCAATCGTGGTGGTGATATTCTCGCCACCGATGGCCGACATGATTGCCATGTTTGCTTCGTCTATAGTGAGTCCATAACGGGCCAAAGACTCACGCTTTAGATTGAAGTCAAGGAAGTAACCTCCCGCCGTGCGCTCGGCGAACACACTCTTTGTTCCGGGCACTTCTTTGAGCACCATTTCGATGTGCCCACCAAGCTCCTGAATCTCAGCGAGATCAGGACCGAGAATCTTGATGCCAACAGGAGTGCGAACGCCCGTCGAAAGCATGTCTACTCTCGCTTTGATGGGCATGGTCCAGGCGTTGATTACGCCTGGAATTTGTAGAGCCTCATTCAAACCACCCGCGCCATAAATCAATTCCTCAGTGGATTTATGATCAGCCCAGCCTCTTCGCAAAATGGATTGCAGCCAGGAAGGCGCCCAGTTCGAATACCACCTTGGCACTTTGGGCCATTCAGATGGCGGCTTCAGAATGATCACAGTTTCCATCATCGAGAAGGGAGCCGGGTCGGTAGCTGTCTCTGCGCGACCGGCTTTACCGAAAACGCGCTCCACCTCTGGACGAGATCTTATGATCTTGTCCTGCACCTGAAGCAGTCGTTGAGCTTCGGTAACGGAGATACCTGGAAGTGTGGTCGGCATGTAAAGGAGAGCGCCCTCATCCAGCGGTGGCATGAATTCCGACCCGAGACGGAGAAAAGCTGGAATCGTAAGCGCTACGAGCAATACCGCCGCGATGATTGTGGTCCATTGGTGCTTTAGCACCGTCCGCACGACGGGCCGATAAAGATTTATCAGCATCCGGCTGACCGGATGATCCTTCTCTTTGTGAATTCTTCCGACAAAAAGCGCGTTGGCAAGGCGGCACAACCAGCGAGGGCGAAAGTCCAGTCTCTTTGCGCGAATGAAAAGCAGGATCAAAGCCGGCACGAGGGTGATTGAGAGGACGGCAGCGGTGAACATAGCCAGATTTTTTGTGAACGCCAGCGGTTTGAAGAGCCGTCCTTCCTGCGCTTCCAGGGTAAAGATCGGAATAAAAGAAACAGCGATGACCAGAAGTGAAAAGAAACTCGGTCCACCGACTTCCTTAGCTGCTCCGATAACGACATCTTTGAAGCTGCCAGGACGCCCATCAGCTTCCCACCGTTCCAACTTCTTATGCGTCTGTTCGACGATCACTATAGACGCATCGACCATGGCGCCGATCGCAATCGCTATCCCGGCCAGCGACATGATATTGGCCGTGATATTCATGCCGTACATCGGAATGAATGACACGATTACAGAAGTGCCGATGGTGAAGATGGGTACGGCCGCGCTGGGAAAGTGCCAGAGGAAAAAGAGTACCACCAAGCTAACGACGATCAGTTCCTCAGTGAGTGCTTCTTTCAACGTGTCGACTGACCGTTCGATCAATTCGCCCCGGTCATAAGTCGTGACTATCTTTACGCCAGCCGGCAAACTGGGTCCAATGTCGCGAACCTTCGCTCTCACGCGTTCGATCACGCTCAAAGCATCTTCACCGCTTCGCATGATGACGATTCCGCCGGTCGTCTCCCCCCGTCCATCCAGTTCTGCGATGCCGCGCCGGATATCAGGTCCCAAGACAACGCGTCCGACATTTTTTACAAGGATCGGCGTCCGACTTTCCATGTTCGTGCCGATCACGATGCTCTCGATATCGCTAACCGAACGAATGTATCCGCGTCCCCTGACCATGTATTCGCGGCCAGTCAGTTCAACCAGGCGCCCGCCTACGTCGTTATTGCCCGCCTTGATTGACTCGACGACCTTGTCCAGCGAAATCTTGTACGCAGCCATCGCATTGGGATCGAGATTGATCTGATATTGCCGAACAAAGCCGCCAATGGGAGCGACTTCGGCCACACCGGGAATTGCTTGCAGCTCGTATCTCAGTTGCCAATCCTGAATTGAACGCAGGTCCGCAAGATTGCGCTGACCACTTTCGTCAACCAACGCATATTCGAAGATCCAACCGACGGCTGTCTCATCGCGAGCCAGCTCAACGTTTATGCCCGTTGGGAGTTTTGGGAGGATATTATTCAGGTACTCGAGCGTGCGCGAACGCGCCCAATAAATGTCTGTGCCTTCTTCGAAAACGATGTAAACGTACGAAAAACCGAAATCCGAGAAGCCGCGGATGTCTTTTACTTTGGGAACACCCAACAGGTTCGAGATGATCGGATAGGTAACTTGGTCCTCAATTATGTCTGGACTGCGGTCCCAACGTGTGTAGATGATGACCTGCGTGTCTGAAAGATCGGGCACTGCATCGAGATTGATGTTCTTGATGGAGTACAAGCCGCCAAGCACCGCCATGCTGACAAAAAGCAGCACGATGAATTTGTTGTTGGCGCAAAACTCAATGAGTCGGTTGATCATGCTGGCCTCTCGCTGATTACGATCGCTCCATCATTTATGAGAGCTGTGGTCAATTACCGGTGCTTTACGCGCGCTGCGATCAATCGCCGGCGCTTTTGGGGTACTACGCTCGATTGCCGGCTCTTTATGAGCACCGTGGTCCATCCCAGGCATTCCCATCCCTCCAGTTGCAGACTGCAATTTACTTTCAGAGTCGATCAGGAAGTTTCCTGAGGTGACGACGCGATCACCAGCCTGCAATCCCGCCAGCACAACGTATTTCTCATCCACTTTCGCACCAATCTGCACTTTCCTCGGCTCAAAGTAACCACGGTCGTGGGCCACAAAGACGAGCTGTTCTAAACCGGAGTCCATTACCGCTTCCTGCGGCACCACCAACTTAGTTCCATATGTAATCCGGAAGGTTACGTCGGCAAACATTTCGGGCTTGATCGCGAAGTCTTTGTTGGCAAGTTCCAGTCGGACCTTGAGTGTGCGAGTAGCGTTATCAATATGCGGGTAGATGTAAGTGATCTTTCCGTGGAATTCACGCCCTGGATAGGAAGAGAGCGTCACTGTTGCCGGTTGGCCCAGCTTGATATCCGCCGCTTCGAACTCGTAAATGTCGGCAACGATCCAGATGTTGGAAAGATCCGCAAGTTGATAAAGCTCCGTATCCGGCATCACCCGCTGCCGGGGAAATGCGTTGCGCGTCATCACGAATCCGCTCGCGGGCGCATAGAGTGTCATCGTGCGTGAAGGTGTCCCACGTTTCTCCAGTTCCTGGATCTGATCTTCATTGATGTCCCACAATTCCAAGCGCCTTTTCGCTGACTGCGCCAGTGATTCAGAGAATTTGACCGCTTCGTCAAAAGGGCTCTCCCCAAGTTCTCGCTTGCCTTTGATCGCGAGGAGATACTCTTCCTGAGTCTGGACCAGATCAGGGCTATAAATGCTGAGGAGCGGCTGGCCCTTCTGGACTAGCTTGCCTGTAAAATCGACGAAAACGTTCTCAATCCAACCTTCGACTTTCGGATTAATGCGTGTAATTTGTGTTTCGTCGTAGGCAGCACGCCCGACCGCATGAAGCGATTTTGAAATGTTCGAATATTCAACTGTCCCATACTGAACTCCGATTAACTGCTGCTTTTCTGGACTAATCTGGAACGCGGTATCAGGCATGCTATTGGGTGCAGTGTTTGTTGCGGTTGACGTGAGATCCACAGATGGCGCGGGTACCGGCTTCGGCCTAGTTTGCAGATACAGGTAAACAGTCACTGCGAGCGCGATGACAGCCAAGCTCGCCAGCAGGAAAAGCTTTTTCGTTCGCGGCTCGTTGTCCTCAAACTCCTTCTGTTCCGGGTCGCTATCGGCTTGAATTGCAGTCTTAGGATGGGCGTCGTGACTGAGAAGCTCTGCAAGCTCTTTGTCCGTCAGAATTGCGTCATCCGCCGGAAAGATCACTTCCTGAGTTCTGATCCTTTCATCGGGTAGATCCAGCAACGCGGTTGCTCTGTTGTTCGAATCGTTGGTTTTCATTTCCATCTCCCTCTTGCGTTACGGTCTCAGCACAATGCCTACCAGAGGCTCAAGAGCAGCCACCGCCTTCTCTTCATTACTGAGTTGTTCGTAATAATTAAGCTCGTAGTTCAACAGCGTGACGAGGTTGTCGAGCAACGTCAGAAAATCCACTTTCCCTACTTCATAACCAGCAATTGCGGATTCCAACGAAAGCGACGACTGCGGCACTATTGTTGTGCTGTATAGCTTGACCAGCCGCTGAGCAGTCGTTTCGGCGAGATACCTGTCTCGAATCTTGAACATCAGCAAAGTCGTTGTGTTTTCCAGACTCCGTTTTTCTGCTTCGAAGCTGGCAGTGGCTTCGGTTAGTGCTGGTCGCAGTTTCTGTGCGCGATAAATCGGAAGCTTGATACCAATGTTCACGCCATACATGTCGGGCATCGCTGGGCGATTGACGTAGGTGAAACCCACTGAGAAGTCTGGATAGTATTCTTTCTTCGCTAGCTGGATTCCGTATTGGGCGCCTTCGATTCTTCGGCGTTGCGCTTTCAAATCCGGATGGTTGGCGATCGCGGTCTCATTGAGTTGGCCTAATGTGTACGCGAACTCACGGGGACTTAGCTCTTCGGGTTTGCCCAATAGAGAGTCTGATTCGCGATAGAGAAGACTGTTAATCCGCGCTTCAGTTATTTGTTTGTGCTGTTCCAGCATGGCCTGTTTCTCGAGAAGTTTTGAAAATTCCACTTGGGCTTTGAGAACATCTTGCTGGATACCCTTACCAACGGCGTAACGCGCCTCGGCAATCTTAGTGAATTGCTCAAGGAGGATCTTTGTCTTGGTTATTACCTCGATAGCTTTGGTTAAGTAGTACAGTTCGAAATATGCGTCCTTAACTTCGGCTACGACATTTCGTCGTGCCTGTTCGAAGCGCCACCACTCGGCGTCGGCATCTGAACTGGCCCTTTTTCCTCTGAGCGAACGCTTGCCTGGAAAAGGTAAATCCTGACTGACCATGATCATGCGGCCGCTTGATGGATCTCCTTTTTGTATTTGAAACGGCGCTATATTTCCCATGTAGCCGATAGTGAGCATGGGTTGGTCGAGGGCCTTCGCTTGCGGAATGCGCGCCCGTATCATGTCAAAACGCCGCTGCATCGACTTGATCTCGGGATTATTCTCGAGCGCCTGCTCGATTAACTCTTCCATCCTCAATTCAGCGCCGCGCGTTGCCCGGGACGGGACGGACTGTTGTGCGTGACGAGCGTTATTTGATTCAACAACTGGCGCCTGCGGAATCGATGGCGTAACTTGCTGCGCAAACGCTATTGATTGACCGAACAAGACGCTCGTCATCAGACAGGCGATTAGAGTTGTGATAGAGCCTTTCACGACGAAACCTCTCTCACTTAGCTTCTATTGCTTTGATATTGATTTTCATGATGACCCCCCTTTTCGTCTCTGCTCATGAATTTCAGTTTTGGCCATACGCGGCAATGATCTGTTTTCGAATTTCACTTACGGTCACACCTTGCTTCTGAAGGTTGTGAGCCATCAGTGCTTCGCCGATGCAGATACCGCAGTTTTCTCCGTGCTCAGATTCAAAGCAGCTGTGCAGACTCTTGTGATTGTGGCCTCTGTCGCAATGGCAATAACACGGAAGTTGGGCCAACGTTTGTGGGATCTCCTTCGCGGCTTGATAGGCAAGCCGCTTATTTCCAGTAAAGAGTTCCGGGGACAGCGTCAGAGCCAATGTCTTTACGTCTGGAGGAGTTTGGTAGTACGAGGGCACGCGGTCGGTGACGGCATATTCGCGCTGCTGTGCTTGGGCAAGCGACGGATATGACGGGTGCTCAGCAACAGATGCTGAGTTGCTCGTACTTGCGTTGGTTACAGACGGTTGCTGTTGTCCAGCCCACAACAGGACGACAAACGCCGCTATAACGATTAGAACCAGGGCGATCCATAATGTTTTCATTTTGGAAACTCTCCTTATTTGAATAACCAATTACCCATACTCGCTGGTGTCGAAGAACTAAACGCTCGTAGCCTTGTAGTCCAAAGCGAACGACACTGCTCGTTGCATGGCGAGGGAACGCACGCGCAACAGCTTTGTTTGCACAGTTCATCGGGAACCGTGCTTAAAAGCAGGCACACTGTGTGCCCTGGCCTGGTTAGATTAGGAGTGCGAGATTTTTTAAATAGGTATGCGGTGGGCTGAAGAACCTACTTTGTAGCCACTTCTCTTGGGGAAGTGGTTGGATGCGCGTCCCAGGAGCTACGAGTGCGGCCGGGTGAACGAATGCGAAATTAAATGCTGGCAGGCGCAAATTGAACGCAGTCTCAGTGGGTCCAGGTTCCTTACAATCCGTCAGACAGCATAGAGCAATACCGCTAGCCGCCGGTGAACTCGGTTTCATCCCCATAAGCTCGCAGTCGCTCATCTCCGCCTTGGAAACATTGCAGCCGCGCTCGCTGGAGTGGAGCGGCGCACCGAGGGCAGTGCTCGCCGCAAGTGCCAAAACTATGATGAGAGATGTAAAACGTGTCCACATAGACTTTGCCAACACCGCCTCACAGTCCAATTTGCAACACCTATGCCGTAACGAAATCTGGCGCATCACGCGTTCTGGCTGGCACCTTGCGCAAAAGCTCGCGCATGTGGGTAGTTTCACGCAGGAGTGTCCCCTCAGGTTGACAACAGACCTAACTGCGCCAAGGCACAAGTTCCAAGCGGACAGGCCGGACGGCAGCGAGTCGAGGTTATGCGATGGCTCTGGTCAATCAGTTGCAAAAGATGTCAAGGATGCATAGTAGTAAACTACGAAAATGACGACCATGAAGATGTAAC
>DATEDU010000185.1:0-6129 GCA_035281525.1 Pyrinomonadaceae bacterium
GAGTGCGACCATCACTCCGCCGGCATTCGGTGTAGACGTTGAAGATCGCCTGAACGAAGTAATCGCCGGCAGGCAACTGCGACAGACTATCAACCGGATGACCGAACGTAGTTTGGTCGATGACGAGAGTCTGCCCGGGCGCAAGGATTTCGGCATCCACGCCAAAAATCGGCATCGTGTTTGGTGCTATCTGAAGGCGCGGCTCTGGTCGATCAGAGCGGGCGATGACGAGTATGACTCTTCCTGTTAGCGGGCCCGGCGCGGCCGACTTATCGTAAGAGATTTCGAATCGGGTGTCTGCGAAAGCGATTGAACAGAGCAGCACCTGAAAGAAAACGGTAACGGCTATGCGAATAAGTTGCCTCATGATTGTGCCGGTTTTTTAGCCACAGATTTCACAGATGAAGACGGATTATCCGTTTTCATCCCTAAATCCGTGGCTAAAACCTTTATCAGAACGAGACCCTCATCCCAGCCTGTATCGCACGCGCACCGTCAATCCTGTTCGCCGGAGTGATCTGGGTTGTGTACACGCCAAACGCCGCAGGGTTATTGAGACTCAACGATGGAGTAGCGAAGTTGACGTGATTGAACACGTTGAAGAAATCGAATGACAATTCATATTTCACTCGTTCTGTGATACTGGTTTCCTTAGCAAAGCGAAAATCGAAATTCCAGAAGCCCGGACCGCGAAAGGCATGGGCACGTCCCTGACGGCCATCACGGCTTAGTTCTATGCGGCGGAAGGAATTGAAAGCGGCTTGCGGATCGGCAAACATGTTCAATCCCGATCCTCCCGCGGCTGGATTGCCCTGGGTACCTACTCCTCCCGAACCAGCCACGCCTGAATTAACGCCCGCACCGAGAGAACTCGGATCGACCAGCGGTATCGCGCCGTTATTCAGACCCGAGAGCGATCCGCCAAAGACGCCTGCATTATCGACGACGAACAGAGGCAAGCTCGAATAAGCGGTGAAGATCCCGGACGCATACCAACCGCCGATGATCTTGTTTAGCCAGCCAGGATTCGCGGCCCAGCGGCGCCCCGAACCGAACGGCAACTCGTAATTGAAAATCGCATTGAACACGTGCCGGCGGTCAGATTGCGCCGGGCCATAATCGACATCGGGATCGAAACCAGTCGAAATTAGCGCCAGGTTATTTTGCACGTCGCCAACCTGGTCCAACGATTTGGACAGAGTATAGTTGACATCAAATCGCAGCCCATTCCAGGGACGATTGCGGAAGGTAGCGACCAGCGCATGATAGTTGGAGACGCCTCCGTGTGTGGCCATCAGAATCGCCAGCAGTTGCAGATTGTTGTATGGAGTCAGCCCTAGTCCCACCTGCCGAAGTATGTTCATCTGCAAAAACAAGTTGTTGACGCTATTCGTTTGAAACAAGCTACCCTGAAGCGTGGCGAGGCACTGTGTCGAGTTAAGCGCGACAGGAACCGCAGGCGGCCGGCAAGCAGCACCCAATGCGGATGTGCTCAAGCCGGGCAGTTGGTTTTCGAACCAACCCTGAGCGGGCAAAGTCGACGCGGCAGCACCCGAGCGCAGCCCTAGCGCTACTGCGTCGTACGCCTGGGCAAAACTCTGGCCGCTCGCTGGATCCTTAAAGAAGTATGGTGACGCATCGAGATCAACTCCTCGAGGCAGGTCGCGCCCGAGCCGGCCAATGTACGCAACCTCCATCACCATGTTGCCGGGAACTTCACGCTGGATGGTGAAGTCAATCAAATAGTTTCGGCCAATTTTCCGGTTCGGATCGGTGGCGAAGGACGTGCCGCCGGAAAGGTCTGCGGGAACAATCGGCGATGTTCCGCCGGTGAACGGCGGAATTGGAATGTTACCGTCCACGCCTGCGCGAAACGCCGACAACGCCCGATTGCCCGCGCCAGCCGCAGGATTACAGCCGGCGCCGGGAGTGCCAGATACGTTGCACAAGGGCGCGGGCGTTTGCAGAACCTGACCAAAGCCAATGCCGAACGCTGCGGGCAAGAGTACAGAAATGGTGTTCACACGATCGTGGACTATGCCGAAGCCTCCACGCAACACACTGCGCTGACCAAGGAGATGACCCATTAGCCCATCTTTGAACGAAGGGCTCCAGGCGACAGCGACTCTCGGTCCAAGGTTGCTGTAATCGGTATCAAAAAGGGTGTCGCGACCGGAGTCATTCAACGGCCGCACGCCGATGCGAGGATTGAAGACCTGACCCGCCAGCGCCGCCTGCTCCTTGGCGCGAAGGTAGCTCTCAGCCGAGAAAACCTCTCCAGTGTTGAGATCAGTGATCAAGGCGATACGATCAAGTTTTTCCTGGAGAGGTGTCAGCCAGCTATATGTCAACCCGTAAGTCACCGTCAACGAGGGACGCACACGCCATGTGTCCTCAAAGTGGAACTGGTAATAACGCATCGTGGTGTCGCTGATTAGATCCGTTCCGAGCGGCAAAGGATTCAAATCGCCACCCCGCGCTCCCACGATGCTTACGTTATCCACCAAGCCAAGCCCGACGGCGTACAAGTCGTTCCAACGCGCCACATCCCCGGCCCGCACACAATTTGTTGTTACCGCACCGGCACAGGTGGGAGGACGGTTTGTCGCGGGAATTGAGAGGAAGCTGCCTGAATCCAACGCAACGATTGGCCCAGTGAGAAACGTCACCTGATCGTTGTGCACGAACAGGAAAGGCAGCGAGCGAAACTCACCACCGAATCTCACGTTGTGTTTGCCTTTGATCCAAGTGGTTGCGTTTGAGAACTGAATATTTCGGTCGCGCAAGATCTGCGTGCGAGCGGCCTGCGCTGCCACGTCGATCGCCTCATTCAAAATGGACAGGTCAACTCCCGTTGGCCCGAGGGAACTGTTCGTGCCGGGCAGCCCCAGCAGTGCGCCGACTGCTGTAGGGTTAGTGCCGATCAAGTCGGATTTGTTCTGCACCCAGCCGAAACGAAAGCTGTTCAGCCAGTTTGAAGTGATCTGATAGTCGAGACCACTTATTACGCTGGCTCCTCTTCGATTAAGCGCGCGCAGCGGCACAACGTTCGATACATCACGAATATCAAGTTGGCCGATTTGTGGCGACAGATCACGTTGATAGGAATAGCGTCCCATGAACTGTAGCTTGCTGGTGATGTTATGGTCGAACCGAGCAGATACGGTATCAAAGGTCAGGGGCGCCGAGGCGTTACCGCGAAACCCAATAGTATTAAGTCCGTCTCCCAGGGTCGTATCGTTGCCCACGGGCATGTTTTGAAACATCGCGTTTACGGTAGGGCTGAGGCCCAGGCCGCGCGGATCGCACGCCGTCGTGCCGCCAGTGCCGCAAAGTGTTGAAGTCGCTAGTGGGTAAGACACGATGTTGCCCGCTGCGTCCTGAAATCTCAGCACACCGCTGCGCATCGATGACGTTGGAACAATTCTCGTGAATGGGAGGAGGCGCGGGAACCGCCGCACTTCGTAGTTTCCCCAGAAGAACGTCTTGTTGGGCCAGAGTGGGCCGCCGAGACTAAATCCGGCACGGTTGTCTTTTAACTCACCTTTCCGTACACCCGTACGGTTGTTTGACCACGTGTTAGCGTTAAGGTTGTCGTTTTGATGATACCAGTAGACCACGCCGTGCAGACTGTTCGACCCACGAGGACTGCTGAGTGTGATTTGACCGCCGGCAGAGCGTCCAAATGACGCGTTCGGGTTGGTCACAACCACGCGATACTCGTCGATGGCGTCAACACCGACCGGCGCCTGCGTAAAAATCACGCCTTGCCCGCCCGTGAGGTTGTCGCTTACGTCAATCCCGTCGAGCATCATCGTGTTCTGGTCGCTCCGCGCACCCGAGACAGTGCCGCCAGTTCCAAACCCGCCCGGTGTCGTAGCCGGCTGAAGTGAAAGCAACTCCGTGGTGGTGCGATTCAGCGTCGGCAAGTTGCGCATAATTGCGTGGTCCAACACGTTCCCCAATTGTGCGTCGGTCGTTTGCAATTCCGCTCCGACGTTAGCCGTCACCGTAACGGTATTGGTAATTTCACCCACTTCGAGAGCGACGTCGGTCCTGACACTCTTATTCACTTCTACGAGCAGGGAGTTCACTACGGCGACTTTGAATCCCTTTGCAGTAACTTTCAGTTGGTAGGTTCCGGGCTTTAATCCGGCGAAAGTAAACAGCCCGTCATCATTCGTGGTCTGGGTGCGCGCCAGGTTGGTGCTAGTGTCCGTCAAGGTCACCTCAGCCCCAGCGACGACGGCGTCGGAAGTGTCTTTGACTGTACCCAGAACCAAGCCCGTTGCCGCTGTCTGTGCATAAGCCAAAGACGCACAAATGAACACGAGAAGAACCAACGTTAGAAGGTAGGTGGTGGTTTTCATCTTATTCACCTCCATGGAAAGAAATGGGAATCACACCTCAGTTTCAACCTACGTGTAACTCGTCCGCGAAGGAACTGGGCTACGCCCATCAGAACGATGAGCTTAGTACAGTGATAGCTTGCTCTTGTCTCAATAAGAAACCGCTTACCGGATGGGATGCTTTACAAGACGCTGTGTACCGCAAATGCTGCACGATGTCAATGGTTACGACAAGTGCTGCACCTTTGAAAGAGAGTTAACGGTATGAAGGAGTATTCAGCCATCGTTTCCGTTGAACCCTTTAGGTTCCCGGTACCAGCGTGGACCAGAGGCATATTCCCTGTCAGTTGGTCTTAGCAGTGTGAGTGCGCGTTTGGGATCGACATGAGAGCAGGCGACGTGTATGGCGGTGATCGCAGCGGTCGGAGCGACGTACGAATTAAGAAAAGATGGACTTGCTACCGAAGCAACCAGATGATTATCGCAGTAGCGAGCTATCGGTGTCGTGTCGCCGTCGGTAATGCCGAAGGTCGGCACGTCCTGTTTTTTGGCCCGCAGCACCGCCTCGACCGTATCTCTCAGACATTGGCCGAAACTGATGGCTATGAGTACATCTTTCGGAGTCAATACCTTGACTTTATGTTGCAGCGTGCCCGTGCTTCCCGCCGGTGCTTCAGCATCAAACCCGAGCGCCGACAATCCGTAAGCTAGATAAACGGCCAGCGAAGCGGCGAAATCCAGCCCGACAACGATAACGCGGCGCGAGCGCTTGATCAGCTTCGCCACTTCTATTATTCGCTGCCTATCGAGCTCGGATTTCAAGGTGTTTATATTTTCCTGTGCCTTCTCCAAAGCGTGATCAATGTGATCCGCGACACTGCGCTTCTCTCGAGTGGCCGCTTTCAAAACTGTGTAGGGGGTGATCCTTGACACGAAGTGATGCCGGAGGTCTGCTGCAAAATCAGCATAACTCTCATAACCCAGCACCTGAGTTGCTCGAAGGATCGTCGTAGCATCGACTCGATAGCGTTTCGCTAATTCGCGTGAAGAGAGGAAACAGGTCTCTTCTGCTGAATCAAGGATGGCTCGGACCAACTGCCGGCGTCGCGGGTTGAGGCGAGTTTGTGCCGCTGCCAGGCGGCGCTCGAGTACTGACGCTTTCCCGTCACTACTACCATTGGATCTGCTCTGAGCCTTCTTGCGGCCGGGGGACCTGTTCATTTCTCACCTCTCCAAAAATGAATGGGGTGCAGCGTTGAAGAGCTGAAGATAGCAAATCGAGGTTCGGTAACAAAGTCCTTGCAGCGATCATAGCGTCATTGACTTTTTTGCAGCATCTGCGTTATATGCAGCGAATATGACCGCGACGTTGACCAAGGTATTTCTGGAAAGACTGGAACTCAGGGAGATTGAGATGCCACTCAAGTCGCCGTTCGAGACCAGTTTCGGTCGCACCACGCAACGCCGCATCCTCATCGTAAGAGTGTTCGACAAAACCGGTGCTTCAGGTTACGGCGAATGTGTCGCCGGCGAGGGACCTTTCTTCAATCACGAAACCGTTGACACTGCCTGGCTGATCACAACGAAGTACATCGGACCGCTCCTGACACGAGCCCGTGTGGAAGTTGCCAGGGATGTAAATGGCGCGCTGGCGCCAATTCGCGGCAATCGGATGGCCAAAGCCGCGGTCGAGGCGGCGGTTTGGGACCTTGAAGCAAAACTGGCAGGCCGTCCACTCTGGCAACATCTCGGCGGAATACGCGATGAGATTAACTGTGGT
>DATEDU010000186.1:0-4453 GCA_035281525.1 Pyrinomonadaceae bacterium
GCTTTCGAGGCTTTTGGCGACAAAAAAAAGTTTCTGTCAGGCATCTTTTCTCCTTTTATTACGGCAGAGATCTCGAGATTTTTCGCAGACAGTGGCACGGAGAATCAGTTCCACTGTTGCGGACCCCTGATCTAATCGAACATAAGCTGATTTGGTTTTGTGAATGACGCAGCAATGACGAGCAGACGAGCCGTCATCGCATCAGCCGTCAAGCGACTTTCAAATCCGTGTGGCATGAGGATACAACGCGGTGGAGATTGTGAATGTCAACCACGTTACAATTGGCTGTGACCAGCACACGTGAACGCTTCGTCTAAAGATTGGTTTTTCCTTTTAGCACGTATTTTTCAGACCATTTCCCGCACTGTATCTTTAAGAACCCGACCAAACTCACACGCCCAGAACTTGAGAGAGAGAGTTGCTCTCCTCAGCGCAGTATCTCTTCAAATTAAGCAATCGCTCCTCACAAATTTAGAGTGCGTCTGGAAGTGTTTTTTGCACCCAATTGAGTGTTGTTACGAGCCTGTGCCGCTACGTAGAACTCTCATGTGATCAAACACTTCAGATAAATCAGATTCAGATCTGAAGGAAGAACACGCATGATCCAACCAACAGAAACCGCTTACGGTTGTTCCAGGCTTTCGTTTATAGGCCCACTCCAGCTGCTGAACGGAATGAGTCAACAGGCAGTGCATGACTTCAACGCAATGATTCGAATAACCAAACGCCGGCGTGGTGAATGGATCTTCCTGCTTGGCGACCCGGCCGACAGCATCTACTTCCTCCGCGAAGGCCGAATAAAGATCACCGCCTTGAGTGAGGATGGTCAGGAAGTGTTGCACGAAATAATTGGCCCAGGCGAGATGTTCGGGGACATGAGTGCGATCCTCGACATTCCGCGCACGACTTCGGCTCAGGCTCTCGAGGCTTCGCTGCTATGTAAAATACGCCGAAAGGACTTTGAAACTTTATTGAGTATGTACCCGGAATTATCCTTTCAGTTGCTCAAATCTGTGGGTCTGAGGCTAAAACAAGCCGAGGCCCAGTTAGTTAATGTCATCTGCAACGATGTCTCCCGCCGGGTCAGGGAAACTTTGGTTGATCTGATGGTCAAAGAGTCAGGCACCGTGCCAGACCGCCCGATAAAAATAAAGATCACTCAACAGGATCTCGCAAATTTAATTGGTGCGTCCCGGCAAAAAACCTGGCAGACTCTCAAAGAGTTGGAGGATTCAGGTGTGTTGCGACTCATGTATCGCAGTATTTTGGTGATAGCGCCAAACAAGCTCCGAAATGAACACATACCTTACCGATATGGCGCCGAACATGCTGTTTCCAAAGCGAAAATAGCGGCTCGATAATTTTTTTCCGTGTCTCTGTGTCTCTGTGTTAAAAGCGCCGTTTCACACAGAGACACAGAGAAAACCTTTGATCGCGTCGATTACCTTCGAGGCTTTCTTGTTAGCGCAATGCCCGCGTCAATCCGAAACTTAACATCATCATCAATTTCTACAGACATTCGCTCCACGTGGCGAGCGATGTCTTTATTCGACAAGTAAGGAAAGGTCGCGCGTACGAGCGCCACTTCGCCGGCGACAATCGGCGCTGCCATCGACGTTCCGCTCCACGTCGCGTATTGATTATTTGGCACAGTACTTACGATACCTGCACCCGGCGCCGCGACCTGAATCCACGAGGCTCTGCTCGAAAAAGAAGCCAGCCTGTCATCCATCGTAGACGCCGCGACTGCAATCAGCCCGTCCACGTTTTCGGCCGCCGGGTAGTAATTAGTGTAGTCACCGCTATTGCCGGCAGCGGCGACAACGACAAGATGCGGATTGGTTGAGACCGGAAAATCAGTTGAACTTCCACCACATGCCTGTTCCAGTAGATTGCCTATCAGTTCCGTCTCTCTGAGAGTGGACAAACTTAAATTAATGACGTCGGCGCCATCTGCTGTGGCCGGATCGCCATCGGGATCGATCGCAAAAGCCAGCGCTTCGGCAAGCACCCAAATGTTTCCCACGCCATACTGGTCGAGCACGCGAATCGGGATGATTTGGGCTTCGGGCGCGACGAGTGCAATTAGTCCGGCGACATGTGTGCCGTGTCCATACGGACCTGTCTGCTGATCACCCACTTCACTTGGATCGGCGTCATCGTCGACGAAATCCCATCCCGGCAACAGTCGTCCCGCAAGTGCAACATGGTTTATATCGACGCCAGTATCGAGAACCGCGACTCTGATCGGGCCGTTTGGTCCAGTGCCTCGATTAACCTGATGGGCTAAAGACAGTTGGATTTTTTGCGCCGCCCACTGTGATTGGAACGTTCCATCATCGCCTCCGACACTCCAGGTGATGCCGACGCTCCAGGTGATGCCCCCACCTTCAGGCGGTGTCGCGATATAGTTGGGTTCAACAAAGACGACACGCGAATCACTGCGCAATCGATCGACGCGATCCTCGACGGAAGCATTGTCCGTCATCCGCAATCTGTAAATCGGCCTGTTGCCAAACTGGTCGATCGGAATCGGATCGAGTGAGTACCTGGAAGCAATCGCAGGGAGATCTGCGGCGCTAACGAGTTTTACAACGACCTCCGCGGGGACAAACTCTTCACCGCTACTTCCACTACCACTGGTCGCGTTTGAAACAACGGTCGACCGCAGATCGAAAAGCAGGAAGACACCAACCAGCAACAAAGTCAAAAATGTCAGACCTCTTCGCACAGCTCAGCCCTCTTGATTGTAGGTTTGTGTCGGGGGATCGAAGCGGGGGAAACGATAAGTTAACTGAAATCTGTTCGGTTGCCAATGCCCCGAGCCTTCGACATGCCCCGGGCCTTCGAAGCAGGTGAAAGCGTATAGGTTTTAACGCGCTACGCGCGTTGAAGGCTATACGCTCACCCGCGCTTCGCGCGTTGAAACAATCACCAGCGCCCGACGACAACGAACGGCGACCAGAAAAACGGATGCGGTCTCTCTTTCAACAACTTCATCTGCGCGGTACGCAGCGCGCTCGCGGGTGACTTCGTCGCGGCAAGTTCAGAGTAAAACCACACCATCAACTCGGTCGTAGCCTCATCGTCAATCGTCCACAAACTCATCAACACTGTCGGCGATCCCGCGGAAAAGAAACCACGCGCAATACCCATGAGCTCATCCCCAGGCGCAACGGCATTCATGCCTGTTTCGCAAGCGCTAAGCGTCACCAGTCCGCAATTCAATTTCAATCCATAAGCGTCCCGCGCCGTAAACCATCCATCACCCAATTTCAAAGCAGAAAACAGAGGATTGTCCGACCGAAACTGTGCATGACACGCAAGATGAATTACATCAACTCCGGCGGCGTTTGAGCGTAACACTTCGGTAGTGGCCGCCTCATCTGAATATCGCTTGATTTCGCCGAAGATCTGGTCAAGAGCGTGAAGCTCCTGATGTACACCGGGGATCCGTTCATCAGCGACTCCCAGAAGCAAGGCAGTACCAAACTGAGGTTCAGATCGAGCGAGACATTGCTGCAAAACTACCGCGCTGGGCGCAAACGAAACTTCGCGTCGCTCGATTAGATAACTTTTACCGTCGTGCAGTGCGTGGAATGGCAGATAATAAAGTCCTCGATGCGGCACGATCACGAGGTGGCGTTCACCTATCATTGGTTCGATCTTGCGCAGCAGTCGATCATAGAGTGAACGCAGGTGCTTCTGAGTGCGTTGCGTAAGCGTCGGCAAATGATTTCGAACCTGAGTTGATCCATAACGCAGCGTGTCTATTTGAAAACGACACTTCTCGACCTCCGCTACGATCTCCGATTCCGTTCCGAGATCCCTCACGATTTCAATGTGCTCATTCGTGACGACGAACGCCGTCAGTTTGTCGTCGATTGTCGTGTACTCAACGATGGCGCGATGGGTGCCGAGTGCCGTTTGGAGTTGAGTAAGTGAAAAGAGATCTTCCTGCTGAGCTGCCTTACCGTTGCCACTGCGATGCTGAAGCTGGCGTGTGATCTCCAACAACTTTTGTTCGCGCTCAATGAGCTCGTGTTCCAGTCTGGAGTTGGCGTCCTTAAGTTGAACTGCACCACGCACGGAGCGGTGCATCTGGTTATAAAGATAATTCAGTTCCTCACGTAATTTTGCAGCTTGCGCCTGGAGGTGTGCTTCGAAATCGTCGCGTGCATCAGCGGCGAGTGTGATCCTTCCTGCCAAAGTGTCCGCAAGCGCACGCGATTTAGCGCATTCGGTGAACGAGAGTGCTTCAGCGGCTCGGGTATCACCCCCGACGAGACAAAGTTTAGCCAGTTCGTGATAGGGAGACATGCGATTCGAGAAGAACGCAGTGCGAAATTCCTCGCCGGGAATAGGCGCACGCAACTGTTCCGTCAAATCAATTGCCTGTTTGAAGTTCTCTTCCGCAACCTTAAGATTTCCTTCGGCCAGGGCGAGCGCCCCG
>DATEDU010000187.1:0-3502 GCA_035281525.1 Pyrinomonadaceae bacterium
ATGAGTTACTGCGCGAGAAGTTTCCAGGCGCAATCGTCGAGCACGAACACAGGAGTCCGGCAGAACTCCGGGAAGTATTGAGCATTAACGGCGCGAAAATCGGCATCGAGACTACCGGTGAAAACATTAAAAGGATCAACGGGAGTTTCGATCTGTTTATGAACCTCGGCTGTGAGCTCATCATTTGTGCGACTAGAACAAAAGGACAAACCGTGGCCGCCGTCGAGAGTCTGCCCGGGTACGAGGTAGTTTGGTTTGAACGGCGAGCTCAGTCTGATCCAGTGGAACGTCTTTTCAGCAATATTGCTATAGCTAGGGAGTTAGTGGAAGAAGTTGAAGAGGCGTTAGCTTCGTCGAAACCAGCAGTGCTTAGTCGCGCTGCCGGTCGCTGATACCCCTCGTAATTGATTAATCAGGTAACGGCTTCGAGCTTCGCTTAGACCAATGAAGCTCATCAACGCTGCTCACCTGTCAATATGAAGCTGCCTTTTTCCGCTCGGCGTTTTCCCGAGTGTGACACTGAACTTCCAGCTCTTCGCTATTCCATCGGTGATAACGGCTAGTGCTTCCAGATTGCCGGATCTCTTAAATGGTAGATACCACCGCCATCCGGCCCTCTGAAGAAGGATGTCGATAACCGTGTCTGTGTTCAGTTTGTCACGTTCTTCATTTAGCTTCGCGATCCAATCCACGTCAATTTCAAGCAAGTCTGCTAGATCCGGCAGCACTTCACCCGACGTTATCTGCACCGTCGAGCTTGAGCTTCTCATCAAGAATCTCAGTAGGAGTTCGGCGTATTCCGATTCAGTCTGCGACGAAGATGTTTTGCCAATCCCAACGTCCTTGATGATCGAGAGTGTGTAGGTCTCCCGATCATGAAGGTAGATTGTTCCGCCCGGGCGCATGACCCGGGCCGCGACAGATGCCCAGTTGAACTGTATAAAGGGCAGCATGCCTGAATCGACCAGCAGCACGTCGCAATCACGCACGCCACTTTCAAATGCTGAGGGATGACCTTCGAAGACCACGACGTTGTGTCCCGCGTACGCCCAGGCATTCAAGAACCCGCGGAAAGGAATCGTGCGAGTCATGTCCGTATCCGCAGTCAGCGCCTCGATGTCCGTATAAGAGATCACGGTTATCGTCAACGGCCCCTCGCGCGGCAGCACTTGACATATCGGGGCGACCTGCTCCTCTGGCATACTGTCAGGCTCTGGACACCGATCAAACATGATCAGCCGTCCCGGCGTGACAATGGCAACGCCGCGCTGCCCTTCGACCATATTCGGAGCCGGATGTCCAACCTCCTCCTTCAACAGCTTACCTGAAGATAACTTACGCGCTCGCTCAAAGACCTCGTCAGCGTCCACTGATTCTTCGACTTCCAGCAAGCGAGGCTTGAAAATACCGGTTGCCGGTGGGGGACCGGTCGTGCTCGTTTCGGCGTTATGTTGGTCGGTCATGATATGAAGCCTTTCGTGACGTGCGTGAGTAGTTACTAATGAGAAAGCGTAACTTTGTTTGCGCGGCTAGCTTGAGGTAGCCGGTGTTGTTAGGTTTTGAGCCGAGCAGGACTCGAACTGCTGCATTGTCTCGACAAGCCGGGCAAGGAAGAGGGGCGACGCCGGAGCGCCGCCCCTAAACTTTACGGTTGGCTGGGTTAGAAATCGACCCTGATACCAAACTGGAATGCGCGTGGTATTCCGGGAGCGAATGAGCCGGAACCTAATCCGTAACGGTTGCTACGAACTCCAGGAGTTGTCCCGTTGATAGAACCAGGTTGACCCGTCAAAAAAGCGGTCAGCCGATTTCCCGGCGGATCGAAGTTGGCAAAGTTGAATAAGTTAAAGACCTCAACCATGGGTTGGATCTTCACACGCTCGCTGATGGTGAATGTCTTTGAAAGACGTACATCCGTGTTCAGAAACCAGTCGAGATTAACCTGGTCTGCTGGCGCGAGAGGCACGGGCGAGCCATTGTTGAAGCTAGCTCCGAGGGCTCGCAACTGCGCGGCTGTAAACAGGCCTGCACTAACTAACGCCTGACCCGCGGGAGTCAATGTTCCTGATGCAACCAGGCCATTGTAGGAGGTGATCAATCCATTCAGCTCGGCCCCATCTCTAACATCACGACCAAAGGAACCGCGATTCGTACCTGGCAAAGGATCTTCACTAATACCATCTCCATCCAGGTCGCTCATAAAGATCTCTGCTGCCCCACAATCGTGACAATCCAGAAAGACTGACTGAGATAGTGGTGAAGCAATGCGCGTGGTCGTATTGACATTTATGCCCCACGGCAGGTTCGTCAGGAGACCGAAGCTTAGCTGGTGGGTTCTATCCAGGCCCGCTGGTCCGAAGAACTTCGTCGGTGCGTCGTTGAAGGCTGAGCCCGATAGAAAGTCCTGATCACCGCCAGTGGACTTGAACCGAGAAAGCGCATAACTGACGGTACCAGTCATGTTCTTTACGAAATGCCAGTCCTTTAACATGCGACCACGAAGATCGACGGTCAAAGCGTTATACAGCGACAGACCAAGCGGTTGGATAATTCCCATTCCGCGGAAGTTTGGATTCTGCCCACGAAATGCAAACCCGTCTAAGGCACTGCCGGCGCCAAGACCGAAGTTTGCATAATCCGAGATTGAGGCGCCTGCCGCGATGGCGCAATCGATAGCCGCCGCACTTACCACTGCCGGACAGCCAAAATCATCGTTGGTTGCAATGATTGCGTCCCGGGCAATTGCAACATCGAGAGTATTGGCGGCCCCGATGCGGTTCAAGTCTGTTGTCTGGTTGAAGTGAACGCCGCGATTGCGAAGATAGTCAATCGACAACACTAGACCCGGACGCAATTCTCTTTGGATCCCGATATTCATCATGATCCCATAGGGTCGCTTGTACTTGTTGAAAATGACACTGCCTGCGGTATCCAGCAACTGGTCGAACAGCGGAGGAACTCCTGGTGGCGGCCAGTTGGCAGCAAGTGTGCCGGTAATTGATTGAAGGACGGATTGCATTCTTTGAACTGGACCGATAACGCTCTTCAGAGGCAGGTCAAAGAGGTTGATGCCACCCGGCCCGCAATTGCCCACCGTGTTACTAAAGCTCGTGGCGTCAAATAAACATGCGCCTGTACCCGGATCTAGAAGGAGTGGAGCACCGCGAGTGAGAACCGGCGTATCGTTTCCAAGACCTGGTGGCAGGTTCAGTACTCTATCGAAGAGAATGTTGTTGATGATATTTGAATCGTAGAAAATGCCGCCACCGCCACGGATAACGGTCTTGCCATCTCCTTTAATGTCCCACGCAAATCCTACCTGGGGAGCAAAATTGTTGACGTCGTTATTTATAAAACCACTAAGAACTGGATCGAACTCTGCCAATTTCGCAGTGCGAATGAGGTCACTATCCGCGAGCGCGCTGTCGTAGTCATATCGCAGTCCCAGGGTGAGTGTGAAGTTGCTCTTTATTTTCCACGCGTCAGTGAAATAAACGCCGAG
>DATEDU010000188.1:0-2003 GCA_035281525.1 Pyrinomonadaceae bacterium
AACGTTGATCCGCTGTTGCCGCAATCCAGTGGCCCGCGAGGTGCAGAAAGTTCCTGGTCACCTGCAAAGACTACTTTGTTCGGCGCTTGTTCGATCGTGATCCCGAGCTCGCGCAGGCACGACAGCGTGGAGGCACAGTCTGCCGCGGTTGAGAAGTTTGAAATCTCCGAGCTGGTAGTCGCGAGCGCCGCAATCATGGCGGCTCGGTGCGAAATCGACTTATCGCCCGGTAAACGCAGTCTTCCATTGATGTGACGTGCTGGTTGAAGGTTCATTATGTCAGCTACTGTACGTAAAGGGACATAAAAGGCAACGTTGTGTTATAACTTACGCATCCTGCGAATGTTAGATTCCCTCAGCGTAGGTTTTCCCCCAGAATACAAATTTTTAACAAGGTGGGCGATTCGGCCCGATGTAAATCGTGTCTGCAATACTTTATCCGACAGTACTCGTTGCCGAAGATTCGAGCGACACTCGCATTATGCTCAAGCGAGCCTTTGAATTAAAAGGCTACCACGTTTTTGAGGCCGAAGATGGCCAGCAGGCGCTCGACATGGCGCGCCGCTATCATCCGAGCCTGATTGTTGTCGATCTGAACATGCCGGTTCTCGATGGTTTGGAGACTATCAAGCACTTCCGCAAGCTCGAGGGTGAGGGCGATCACACGCCAATCGTGGCCATCACCGCTTACGACGTCTACGGCATGGAAGAGGCCGCAAAGGAGAACGGCACAAACGTCTACCTGACGAAGCCCCTCGATTTGGAGGAACTCGATCGAGCGTTGAAGGGCCTGGGTTTTATAGTTTAGTTTTAGCCGCGAATTACGCGGATGAACGCAGATCAGATCCGCGTTTATTCGCGTAAATCTGCGGCTAAAATTTGTTCGTTTCTTGACAGGGCTATCTCCACCATGTTACACCGTCAAACTCCTGATAAGTGTAGGTGTTATTAGAAAGCAGCCAGAGTCCTCGCGCAGTGGCTTTCGGAGAGGTCATGCATAAGCATTGTGACCGTAGAGACGACCGAGTTAAGTTTACCCAGTCGCATTGATACGATTGCCACCGTGGCCGCCGCGGTCGCCGAATTTGTTGGCCGTTCAGGCATCAGCGATGATGCTGCGTTTGGTATCGACATGGCCGTGCGCGAGGCTGTCACCAACGCCGTGCTCCACGGCAACCGTCAGGACGAGGACAAAACCGTAGACATAACTTTGAAGAGCTCGCCTGACGCTGTTGAAATCAGCGTGCACGACCAGGGCCCAGGTTTCAACCCGGAAACAGTCCCAGATCCAACAGCACAAGAGAACATTCTTAAAGCCTCAGGCCGTGGCATCTTTTTCATGCGCAGTTTTATGGACGAAGTCGACTGGTTGATCAGACCCGGCGGCGGTACAACGGTGCGCATGCTCAAGCGACGTTAATTCGCAATTGCATAAAGGAGATTTCTGAAATGGCTGAGTTGAATATCAACGAGCGTCAAGCCGGAGATGTCACCGTTCTTGACATGAGCGGAAAGATAACCATCGGAGAGGGAAGTGTGGCACTGCGCACCGCCATCCGCCGACTGCTCGAAGAAGGCAAGAAGCGCATTCTTTTGAACCTTTCTGGTGTGAGTTACGTCGATTCGAGCGGTATCGGCGAGCTTGTTTCCAGCTACACTGCCATCAACAAAGAAGGCGGCCAGCTCAAGCTGCTTAACCTTACCCAGAAACTTCAGGATTTGCTGACGATCACGAAGCTCCTGACTGTCTTCGACGTTTACGAAAGCGAAGCCGAGGCACTCAACAGCTTCAAATAAACGTGCTGAGACGCACGTTTCAATTGAACGGAGAAAGCAATGGCTGAGCTTGATTTGAAAGAACGACAAGCGGGAGACGTCACCATTCTCGATCTGAGTGGTGAAGTAAGAATTGGCGACAGCAGTGTTGCGTTGCGCGAGTCCGTCAGGAATCTCGCGGACCAGGGCAAGAAGAAGGTCTTGTTGAATCTCGCCGGGGTCAAGTA
>DATEDU010000189.1:0-2146 GCA_035281525.1 Pyrinomonadaceae bacterium
CCTCAAATCCGTCGGACAATCAACCGGTTGTTCGAGTGTAAAAGTGCCGCGCCGGCTGCCCGGCTCAGTGTAACGTAAGTCAGCCAATTGAAGTAGAGTCTCGGTCGTGCAGTTAGGATCGGCCAATTTCGCGACGGGAAATCGAGCGAAACTGAGAAAGACTTGTACCGGTCGATCTGTCGAAACTTCCGCCATCGCTTCAGCTAAAGGCCCGGAAGGCTTTTCGTAGCGAATGACCCGCGTGCTAGGAAAGTTGTCACTCAACAGCCGCAAGCCAAAGCGGTACGTTGCACCATCAGTTTCAAATACACAATCCCAGTGAAGCGGACTGGCGAGGGTCGGCATGACAGCCAGCCGGCGGATCGGTTCATCCGATCGCAGCACGCGGTTAGTCGCTTGGTAGTAGCCGCTTTCAAGTGCTCGTGAATGAGCGTAAGCAAGAAAACTCCAGTAACAGAGCATGATGGCAAAAGCGGCGATTGCGATCTTATTGCCAAATCTTCGACCAGTGCCAAGCACAAACAGAACAACCAGAATCACGATAGCCGTAATCCAAAAGTAGACGAAAAAGAATGGCAGACCTGCACCACGCGGACTGATAATTACCAGCGCAGTAAGCACCGCGGCTACCGTTCCCCAAATGATCTTCCCGCCCCTGGTCTTCGCGGACAGCAGAAAACACGTCCCACCCAATAACAGCCACAAATAAGGATCGATGATGTAAACGATATCGCCGTAGTACCACTTCGAGCTCCACGGCAGAAAGAAGCGCATGCCGTAGTTGTTAGTCCAATCGAGCAGCGGATGCGTTGCCGTAACGAGCACCGATGCCAACATCAGACCCCAAAATTTTGTCTTCGGTGCTTGACCGCGAAACCGCGACCACATTCGATCGACCCCATAGAAGACCAACGGAAGAAAAAGCGCGAGAAAAGCGACACCGACGATGGCGTGAGTGATTCCGCGGTGATGGTGGAGATACGTCCAGCGATCTCCGAAGAGCAGAACGGCTACATCGCAATCTGGAGAATTGGCGGCGAGGATGCAGAGAGCGCCTGCCCCGGGAGACAGTCTCTCCAAACCCGCCTTGGCCGCAGTCAATCCGACGAGTGAATGCGTTAGGTTGTCCATCCTCGTCGTGTCAGTTGCGTCGCCGAATCAACCTAGTAACGAGGCGGGTATCTCAGGTGGGAGCTGTTTGTGGCGCTCGGGATCGAGCTTCTTCAACTCAGACTCGGCTTCCCGCGCCGCAGCGGAAACGGGCGCCGGCTGATTGTCCGTGCCTTTGGCCTTGCGAGCAGCATCGACAATATTGAACAGGATGTCGGCCGCTTCCTTGTTCTTGCCCTGCTTCTCGTAGATTTTCGCGAGTTTGAGATTCGCGGTCTCCTGGGTGATCGTCTGGCCGTTTGAACGAGCGAGATCGCTGTAGATTTGAGCAGCTTCGTCGAGTTTACCGTCGCTCTCCTTTGCTTGCGCCAGCGCAAACTTCGACAACGCCGCGACTTCAGGAACGCTGTTGTTTTGCAGGTCCGTTAGTTCGGAGATGCCTTTCTGTCGATCGACTGACAAACGGTTGGCGGCGATAAAGTAACGAGCCTGCGCGCGGTAGGGGTCGCCGTATTTGGCGGCGACTTTCTCAAATTCCTCGATCGCGCGCTGCGATCGTTCCGACTCGCTATTAAAAGTCACGGCCGAATCGCCCGTGCCGGGTATTGGGGCACCGACGTTTGCCGTGGATATAGTGATAGCGCGTCCTAGTGCCTGGCGCGCCTCGTCGGCTTTGCGGTTGCTCCATTTAACGAAGAAAAGGATGAGCAAACCGGCGACTACCAGCCCGCCCAGGCCGTAAAGAATCGTCCGTCCACGTCCTTCGAGCAGATCGCCGAGACGATCGAAGAGTCCCATCGTCGTATCGCGAAACTTGTCCTGTTGCAGTTTCCGAACGACCTTCTTTTTATACTTTGCCACTTATATTCCTCTTGCAAGCCTCCATAGTCGGCTGCGTTCTGTTGGGTGTATGATAGCGAAAACCGTCACTCTAATGGCGCGTATGAAAAGTTGTCAAGGCGACCGTACTATCTCTGTTCGTCCAAAAAACGCATCTAAATTACCGATGAATTTTCTTCGGGAACAAAAGGACTGG
>DATEDU010000190.1:0-2935 GCA_035281525.1 Pyrinomonadaceae bacterium
ACACGCCATCTTCCGCTGCAATCTCGGCGAGTTCTCTGCCGAGCAGGTGTAAGAACTCACGCACTGAGTATGCACGTGTCTGGTCCAACTGTTTTGAAAAGTCACCAATCCATTCCTTTGCCTCTCGATATTCTTCATCACTCGCCAGCAAGTCCCACATGCGACTGATCTGCGCCGATTCCAGCTCCGCATCGGTCATGGTTGGATGGGCCTGAAAGTGATAACGGCCAAGCGTTTCGTGCAGATCATGAAAGAGCAGCGAACCCGACAGAACAAGCACATCGACGAAGCGATTCTTGATTACGTAAGCCAACAAACGGCGCATTCCCGCAGGAATCAGAGCCCCCGAAGCAGCCACCATGATCGTGGTGTTGTCGCCAAGCATGTCGAGCCAGATACGATGTGCTTCGGCTAGCTGGCGTCCTCCGAAGCCTGTGCCTTCCATCTTTTCGAGCAGTCCGGCCACTGAACGATCGCGGTCCACCTGGACGGGACGCGTGGGAGTGGTCAAGTACTTCGATGCTTTTGGTTTTCGTTGAGTGACCATGCAGGTTGTCAACCTCTCGAACTAACGTTTCGATAGATATATTGCTGTATTACATAATCAATAATCAGTCCTGCGCCGCGAACGCGTTTTAACTCCATTCACCGCGAGATACGTGTAAGCGTCATAACGAGATTCGTAGAACTGGGCCAGTTCGGCACCGTCTGCCTCACTCAGCTCTCCGTCTTTGACGCGACGAGTGATCAACCGGCGGAACCCATCGTGCAGCAGGCTGCGCTCGTAGCGAGCTCGCTCGGCAGCGGCGCCGACAGTCGTTCCCTTGATCACTTTCTTGATCAGAAAACCTTCCTCGTCGATATGTATGTGGGCTTCGTGAGGAGCGCCGAACAGGTTGTGATTATTCCCCATCACCTCCTGGTAGGCGCCGACTAACATGAACGCCAGATAGTAAGGTTCATCCGGATTGAGATCGTGAAGCTCCAGCACTTGCTTGACGTCGTGCAGGTCCACAAACTTGTCGACGACGCCGTCAGAGTCGCAAGTGATGTCACACAGCGTCGTGTATTCCGTTGGTGGTTTATTGAGATGATGTATTGGGACTATGGGAAATAGTTGATCGAGCGCCCAGTGGTCCGGCACCGACTTGAAAACCGAAAAGTTCGTCAGATATTTCGCGCATAACAAGCGCCGGAGATCGCCAAATTCTTCCGAGATGTATTTTGCTTGCTGTGCATACTTGTCAGCGCGCTCGCAAACGTCCCAGAAGAGCACTTCACCCTTGGCGCGATCCTCGAGCGAGATCAGTCCGAGATTGAATAAGGTAAACAACTCTTCGCGATGTTCGAGAGCGTCGTGATAGTACTCACGATAGTTCTTAACGGTGATCGATTCGCGCAAGTCGCCGAGCTCGATCACCACTTGCGGATCGTCTTCGGTGATCTCGATCGGCGTGATGTCTTCGACGACCGTCTCGATCTCGTCCAACACGTTTGTCACCAGGATCGCGTGATACGCGGCAAGGAAACGACCCGACTCCTGGATGATCGTGGGATGCTGAACGTTCTCATCATCACAGACCTGCTTGATTGTGTAGATAACGTCGTTGGCAAATTCCTGCGCCGTGTAGTTTGCGGATGAGTCGAAAGCGGTCTTCGATCCATCGTAGTCGACAGCCATGCCGCCGCCTACGTCGAGAAAGTCGATCGGAACTTTCATCTGCGAGACCTTGGCGTACACGCGCGCCGCTTCCTTCATCGCATTCTTGATGCGCTTGATGTCGGTGAGTTGCGACCCGATGTGGAAGTGAAGGAGCCTGAGCATGTCCATGCGATCCGCTTCCTCCAGACGGCGGATCACTTCCAGCAGCTCGGTAGTCGTCAGCCCAAACTTGGCCGCTTCACCTCCTGACTTCTCCCAGCGGCCGGAGCCTTTCGAGTAGAGCTTCACGCGCATGCCGAGCATCGGCAGGGCCCCTTCATGGCGGTCGACGACGTTGAGAACGTGATCGAGCTCGTTGAGCTTCTCAATCACGATCACGACCTTCTTCCCGACCCTCGCGCCGGCAAATGCAAGCTCGATAAATTCCTCGTCCTTGAAACCGTTCAGGACGAGAAGGCTGTCGCTCGGTTGTTCGAGCGCGAGCGCGGCGTAGAGCTCGGCTTTGGAGCCTGCTTCGAGTCCGAAGTCGTAACGCGAGCCTTCGCGGAGATATTCCTCCACCACGGAACGTTGTTGGTTTACCTTCATCGGGTAAACGCACATGTGCGTTCCCTGGTACTCAAACTCCCGAATGGAGCGGCTAAACGCGCGCTGAAGTTTTCTTACTTGCGCAGCAACTAATTGCGGAAAGCGCAGGAGTACGGGCGTGGTAATGCCGCGCTTGGCAAGGTCGTCAATGATCTCTTTGAGGTCCGCGGAGCGGGGATCTCCCTCGACGGGGCGAACGATAAGATTTCCCTTCCGGTTAACATCGAAGTAGCCAGCACTCCAGTTTTCGATTCCATAGGTTTCGAGCGTTTGCTCGATTGCAGTGGTCAATTGGCGGTCTCCTGCCTTACAAGTAACACTTGATGTATGTGAATTCGACTAGCTGATACACAGATGTACATTTTCCGAATCGAGTTGCGGAGTTGTTGTTTGGGTGGAACGCTTTAGCCGCGCAATGTAACAGAAAAAGGCCATTGCGGTCTATAACTTTTTTGTTGCATAAGTACCAGCAAAACCACGGATTTGTGCGGAAAGGTTGAGCTTTTTTATAGGACATATGAGTCCTATAGGACCTATTTCTTCCTGATTTACCCTTGACATCATACTGCTACTGTCTATAATCACAGCTTTTTACTCGTAGCCGTTCAATGCCGCACGACTGGTTTCTTAGAGTCGTTACGCACGCCAACATACTTCGCACCAAACACCACGCCGGGGCGAAGA
>DATEDU010000191.1:0-14245 GCA_035281525.1 Pyrinomonadaceae bacterium
ACTTCGCCATCGCGCAACTGCCGCGCCGCCTGGCACACCATCAGTTCATTCGCGGTGTAGCTTTCAATACCCATAGTTAACTGGAGCACTCATACGACTACTTGGTCTAAGGCTCGTAAGGGATTCACTCATGCGCGAGACGTATTCCGCTCGATCTCTCACGCCGAACACCCACTGGTCCAAGTAAGATTGAAACTGGCTTAAGTCTTTTGATATCTCTCGCCACCGCACATAGAACGCGTTGTCGCGATCGTAGTAACCCTGAGCGTATGAAGGATGACATCCGAATGGTTCACACACGACTGCGTCAACAATAAATCCCGGAATCAGTGTTCGATTCGGATCGGAACGGATAACCTGTTCCGAAACTATCTCCTCCGCAACTATGATCGTATGGCGCGAGGCAAACGCCGCCTCCTTTTGAACTCCGATCAGGCCCCATACCTGCGCGTTGCCATTCTCGTCCGCTCGCTGCACATGAATGATGGCCGTATCCGGGTTCAAAGCGGGTACCGCTGCCAGCTCTTCTCCGGTGAATGGGCACGCCACACTCTTAATCTGTGGGTTTACGCGAGGCAGATCGCTGCCACGATAGTTGCGCAGTGGATAAAACGGCAGACCCGCAGCTCCTGCAGTTAGACGCGCGACCATCCCGTAGTGCGAGTACTCTTCCAACTCGAGTCGATTTGGAATGCCTTGTTCGACGGCTCGGCGAAATGCATAGAGTGGGCCTGCGCCTGGGTTACCGGCCCAGCTAAACACGAGCTTCTTTACGCAGCCGGCGCCAATCAGTTGGTCGTATATCAGGTCGGGCGTAAGACGGCATACGGTCAGATCGCGCCGGCCTTGTCTGATGATCTCGTGCGCTGCGGCGAAGCAGATGAGGTGAGTGAAGCCTTCGATGACGATCACGGCGCCGTCGTGAACGAAGCGATTGATGGCTTCGTCCATGCGCATGAGTTTCGTTGGCATCGGGTGAGTATAAACGAAACCTGTACATGACATAATGGGCCGGTTTCAATACTGCTGCCGCAAGAGTTAAGGAGCGACGCGTAGCGTCGCTTGATGTTAACCCGGCCTTTCAAGGCCGGGAATCAGCACGACGTGTCATTCGTGTACGTCGCGTCAGCGATGTGATGATGTTTAAAATTAAATTTTCCTTGATTCACTGCGTCGCTACGCGACGCACAATATCGAGGAGTGTCGGAAGCCCGGCCTTGAAAGACCGGGCTAACATCAGTGCGACGCTACGCGTCGCCTGCTCATTCACTTTGAATCAAACCGTGGAGGTCTCATGTCCTTGCGTCTTCCATTGCTAGTCTTGGCAATACTCTTCCTGTTCACGCCTGTGTCCGCGACAGAGATCGATTGGACAAAAGCGCAGGCTGAGGCCGTCCAGCTGCTACAGGAATTGATTCGGTTTGACACCACGAATCCTCCGGGCAATGAACGCGCCGTCGCACTGCACCTTCAGAAACTGCTCGAGGCCGATGGCATCGAAACTAAGGTCCTCGATGTTGCTCCCGGTCGAGCCAACCTTTACGCTCGAATCAAGGGTGACGGCACCCGCCGTCCGTTGATCCTGCTAAGCCATACCGACGTGGTTATGGCAGAGCCGGCCCGATGGTCCGTGCCGCCGTTTTCAGGCGAGATTCGCGACGGTTTCGTTTATGGGCGTGGCGCCAGCGACATGAAAGGAACTGCGGCAGTCCACGTGACGCTCTTGCGGTTA
This sequence comes from Pyrinomonadaceae bacterium, assembly GCA_035281525.1. Lineage (GTDB taxonomy): Bacteria > Acidobacteriota > Blastocatellia > Pyrinomonadales > Pyrinomonadaceae > PSRF01. Next base: position 1,733 of record DATEDU010000191.1, read on the forward strand.
CTGAAGCGCCACAATATTCCGCTGCAACGCGACGTGATCTTACTCGCCGTCGCGGACGAAGAAGCGGGAGGTGCCGGAGCCCGTTCTGTTATTGAGAATCATGCAGACCTGATCCGCGGCGCGGAGTTCCTCCTGAATGAAGGCGATGTGGCGTATGTAAAAGATGGAAAGCTTCAGCAGTACGGAGTCGATGTAATGGAAAAGGCGGCACTGTGGCTGAAGCTGATCGCCAAAGGGCCAACCGGACATGGTTCGATCCCGCTCGCCGACTCTTCTGTGAATCGACTGCTGGACGCACTCCAGCGCTTGCGTGCCTGGAAAATTCCAATACGCGTTCCTCAAGCCGTGGCGCAGGGCTATCGCATGCGTGCTGCACAACAGTCCGATCCTGTGTTGAAGGCTGCTTATGCAGATCTTGACAAGGCGCTGAAGAATCCAAAAGTGCGCGAGAGACTTTTGTCCGACACCACTCTCAACGCAGAAGTTCGAGAGACGATAACCATCACCGGTTTGCGTGGCAGCGACAATGTCAACGTGATTCCCGGAACGGCATGGGCCCAGGTTGATGTTCGACTGCTGCCCGGTGAAACGCCGGAAGGCTTCATTGCAAAACTGAGGAAGGTGCTGGCGGATCCAAATATCGAAATTGAAGTAATGGAAAGCTCAATCCCCACGGGATCGAGTGCGGACACTGATCTGATGAATGCGCTTCGGAAAGTAGCGGCTCGACACGATCCAGGAGTTCCTGTGATCCCGACTATGCTGACCAGCTCGACTGATAGTTCAAAATTTCGGGCCCTAGGGATCACGGCCTATGGCTTCGAGCCGTTCAAAATGGACGACAGCGAATTGGATCGTTCGCATGGCGATGACGAACGACTGTCGATTGAAAACGTAGGCTTCGCATTAAAGTTTTTGTATGAAGTTATCGTGGAGTTGAATTGACTGGTCCAGGTGCGAACGCGGGAAATGTCCGTTGGGGGTTTAAGATTAAGCCCGCGCAGCGGGCGAGGATATCAATAGCGCACAGCGCCAGCTGTGGGTGAACAGCGTCGGCTGTGGGCCAACGCGCGTAAAAGATCGCACCAACTCGCGTGCCCGGCGGTCTTAGCCCGCGCAGCGGGCGAGGATAATAATAGCCCACAGCGCCAGCTGTGGGTGAACAGCGCCCGGCTGTGGGTCAACCCGCGTAAAAGATCGCACCAACTCGCGTGCCCGGCGGTTTTAGCCCGCGCAGCGGGCGAGGATATCAATAGCCCACAGCGCCAGCTGTGGGTCGTGAATGCACAGATCCAAACAAGCCCGCGATAGCGGGCGGCATAAAATCGATTCCCAAAACAACGTTCTTCGTTCCCTTCAGCCACCCTGCATAGCAGTGGATTGCAATCCGCTCCTGACGCTGATACATTCCACGACCGCGCGAGCGGCGAATGAAATCGCAGCATATCGCTGTGGAACAACATTTCACAATTCTCACTAGCCCGGAGGGCGAAAAATGAGCAGAACCTTCACCAATCTCCTCACTCATCTAATCTTCAGCACCAAGCATCGCGAGCCAATGATCGTTCCAGAAATAGAACCGGAGCTTTATCACTATCTTGGCGGCTTGACGCGCGACCTTAAAGGAAAAGCTTACGGAATAAATGGTACGTGCGATCACGTTCATATGCTCGTGAGTCTGCCGCCGGTTATTTCATTGTCAGATGCCTTGTGTTATTTGAAGGCGAACTCGTCAGGATGGATACATAATAAGTGGCCTCACCAACCGTTTGCTTGGCAATTAGGTTACGGCGCATTCAGCGTGAGCAGCTCGAATGTGCTTGACGTGTTGAAGTACATCGCGAATCAGAAAGAACATCATCGGACAGTAACGTTCAAAGAAGAATTCGTTCAGTTTTTAATTAAGTATGGAGTCGAGTATGACGAACGGTACATTTGGGATTGATTATGTCGCCCGCTACGCGGGCTTGTTTGAATCTGTGCATTCGCGACCCACAGCTGGCGCTGTGGGCTACTGATATCAGCGCCCGCTGCGCGGGCTTGTTTCGCGGGCTTGTTAGGAATCTGTGCGGCCGCCGACCACGCGGAGTCGTTGCCCTTAACCCACAGCTGGCGCTGTGGGCTAATGATATCGGCGCCCGCTACACGGGCTTGGTTAGAAATCTTTGCGGCCGCCGACCGCGCGTGCTCGTCGCGAGGTCATCTGACTTAACCCACAGCTCGCGCTGTGGCTATTAATATCGGCGTTCTCTACGCTGGCTTACTATTCCAACACATCCTACATAATTTGCAGCTTGACACACGTTCTTAGTGCATGATACCTGAGGGGCACTTTGCCTTCGGTACTGATTATTCTGCTCCTCCTAAACGGCGTCTTAACACCTTCACGTCAATTGTCTCAATCACCAGCGACTGTAAAATCGCTGATACCAGAACTCGATGGCGGAGCGTCCTCACCGGACGATTTAACTGAATTCCAATCAGCACAATCAGACACAAAACCACACCGGCTCGGACTGTCGCAAACTACATTAGCCAACCTAAAAGCTCTCGAGGCTCAGATCATCCGCACCATTCGCCCGGAGAATTGCCGGCGCGAGCATCGCATCTTTACCGAAAAACCTCACATGGCAGGAACCGTTCGCAACTACGAACTCGCACAATATATAGCCAAGCAATGGCGTGAATACGGTCTGGAAGACGTCAAAATGATCGAGCATCCGGTCTACCTTCCCTGGCCCGTCCGTTACGAAGCGACGCTGATAGCCTCGTCGGATGATGATCGATCCGCCGGAGCCGGGGCAAGCCACAGAACCAACCAAAAACTCTTATTAAGAGAGGAACCAATACCGCAAGACAAAGACTCTTATTCAGATGAGGTCGGCATCCCTTACTGCGCTTACTCGGCGGATGTTGATGTGACGGCGCCGGTGGTCTACGTCAACAGTGGTAATCCCGAAGACTACGATCTACTCGCCCAGCAAGGTGTCGACGTGCGTGGAAGGATCGCGCTCGCCCGGTATTCTGTTCCGTACAGCTACCGTGGCTTCAAAGCGCTGACGGCGCAACGCCGCGGAGTTGCCGCGCTGATCCTCTACTCTGATCCAGCCGATGATGGTTTTAAGAAAGGCGAGGTCTACCCGTGGGGTCCGTGGGGCCCTGAAAGTCACCTACAGAGAGGCGGCATCGTCTACGACTTCAACTTGCCGGGCGATCCGCGCACGCCGGGTTGGGCTTCAGTTCCTGGCGGACGCTTTCTTCCCGCAGAAGAAGCGGTCTCAATGCCGACGATTGCAGCGGCGCCAATGTCTTACAAGGATGCGCGTAAGATTCTCGAAACGATGACCGGCCCTAACGCGCCTCCCGAGTGGCAAGGTGGTCTGCCGTTTCAGTACCGGCTTGGGCCAAGTTCAAACAAGCTTCACCTGATAATCCAAAACGACAAAGAGGTGCGTTCGATCTGGAACGTCGTCGGTAGTTTGCGTGGCACGCAACGACCGGACGAGATAGTAATTCTCGGCAATCATCGAGATGCATGGGTCTACGGTGGCGTCGATCCAAGCAGCGGTTCGGCGAGCTTGATGGAAACTGCCCGCGCCTTCGGTGAGCTCAAGCGAAATGGTTGGAAACCGCGCCGTACTTTGATTTTTGCATCGTGGGATGCGGAAGAGTTCACGTTAACGGGCAGCACCGAATGGGGCGAGCTCGAAGCTGATCGACTGCACGCGGGCGCACTCGCCTATCTCAATGTTGACAGCTCATCGTCGGGCAATAACTTTACAGCCGCAGCCGTGCCCGCAATAGCTGATTTCCTACGCGATGTTGCGCGTGATGTTCCTGACCCGAGTGGCGGCTCGATCTACGACGCGTGGCTTCGCAATGAAGAAAACAAGAACGCAAAAATGCCAACGGTGTCGACGCGTTTGGGATCAGGTTCGGACTACACAGTGTTTTTGAACTTCCTCGGCATACCGATCGCTGATTTGACGTTCGATGGTCCATACGGTGTCTATCATTCGATCTATGACAGTTTTACGTGGGTCGATCGCATCGGTGATCCGGGCTATTACTATCATGCAGCGATGGCGCGCTATTGGGCGGTTGCCGCTTTGCGATTGGCCGAATGCGACTACGTTCCACTGGACTATTCGGCCTATGCTGAAGAGATTCAGGTTTACCTGGATGAAGCTGAGCGAGCGGCGCGAGAGCGGAAGATCGATGTGAAGTTAGCATCGGCTCGCGCCGCGGCTGAGCGGTGGGGGAGAAATGCTCGTTTGGCATTGGAGTCAGCGCAGCTAGCGACAGCATCCGGCAATAATGCGCGCGCCGAGCGCATCCATAAAGCTCTGATGAAAGTTGAACGAGCGCTGCTTGACCCGGAGGGTCTTGAGGGCCGCCCGTGGTTCAAGCACCTGATTTACGCTCCAAGGCCGACATACAAGCCACTGGTGCTGCCGGCATTGACCGAAGCGATTGAGGCGGGTAATCGTAATCGCGCTGCCGCGGAAGTCGAACGCCTCACTCGTGTCCTCACACGCGCAGCTCGCTTGTTAGATCTACAAACCCAGTCGGAAGCAAAATAGCGCTGTTCACACAGCTGGCGCTGTGGGCTATCGATATCGACGCCCGCTGCGCGGGCTTGCGAATCTTTGTTGGGTTAACCCACAGCTGGCGCTGTGGGCTATTGATATCGACGCCCGCTGCGCGGGCTAAAATCGGGGAATGCGGGAGTTTGGGTGACGCGTTTGGCTTGGGCCATGTGGCGGCGCTCGTGCGCTACCAGAATCTTGTAAGCATCCAATAAGCTGTACGTCATGAAGCTCGCAACGGGCGACGTGATGATCACGTTTCGCAAATCGAAACTCTCCGTCATCCTCATGTGATTGACCACATCTTCCTGGTGAGCCTTAAACTTCGAGATGATGTCACCGCCAATCGCGCTGCTCGCAGGTTGAAAATCGGCAACCGCTTTGAACTTTCGCTTTGCTTCAGGCTGAACCGCATTCAGAACAACAGATCCAAAGAACCGAGGCAACAACGGCAGTCGCTCTTTCAAAGAAGGTCGATAACCGCCAGCGCTAATCTCCTCTACGAGAGGGAAGTAACCTGTGTTGGTCACGATAAGGTGATCGAAACACTGAGCGACACTCCATTGATCGGCGCTGGGTTTCCAATTCAGTTGTTCCGCGTTCAGGTGACCAAAATCGGCTTCAGCCTGTTCGGCTACGGCGTACGTCTCCTTGATGATCGCCGGTAATTCCTCGTTCATCGTGGCAGATAAAATATCACACCTCTCGACGTCGTTGGAGCAACGCCATCGCACCAACCGCAACACCTTACGCAGAAATTCTTCAACGGAACTTCATACTAATGCATCACAATGCACGAGTCGGTCATCTACTATCCGACAGTGGGGACCTGTTAGCTATGGCGATGGCTTCTTTAGCGCAAAAGTCCGAGCAAAGGCCAGAACGCCCTATCGCGTTCTGGCTTGTGATCGCTGTCGTGGCGCTGGCGCTGGCGTTTCTTCTTTACTCAGCAACCTTCAAGTCATTGTTGGATCAAGCAACTGGCTGGGCCACAAACGTCATGAACGCTCGTCCAGTCGAAGGAGCGGTTATTTTCTTTTTGTTTTCCGCTGTTTCGGCAATGCTGGCCTTTACCTCGAGCGCCGTGCTGGTACCGCCTGCGAATCTCGTTTGGGGAAAGGTCATCACATTCTTTCTGTTGTGGGGAGGCTGGATAGCCGGGGCTATAGCGGCGTTTGGGATCGGAAAGTTAGCACGCCCGCTACTCGTTCGATTTGGGTATCAGAAAACTTTGGAGGGTTATCAGCACTTTGTTTCCAAGCGGATGAAGTTTTGGGCTGTTATCCTTTTTTGTATCGCAGTGCCGTCAGAGATTCCGGGTTATCTTTTAGGCGGTTTGCATTACCCGTTCTGGAGATTTCTTGCGGCAATGGCGATTGCAGAATCGATTTACGCGTTTGGGCTCATCGTCGCAGGAGACAGTTTGGTCACGGCGAGGCCTTTTCGATTACTCCTCACGGTCGGGATCATGATGGTGATCGCGGCTGGAGCCGGATGGTTGTTGCGAGTTCTTCGAAAGCGTAGGCTTCAGCCGCGTGCCGATTATTAGTAGTCAGCTTTGTCCCAAAGTATTCCCAACGTCAGTCCGCGAAGCGGACTGACTGAAAATAGCCCAGCGCTTTAGCGCTGGGCTGACGTGGGTAACCCAATCGAAGTCCGTGAAGCGGACGACTAAAAACTGGCGACCTAACGCAGTCAGTCGTCCGTTTCACGGACTGCATGAAAGGTGCAATCCCAATCCCACCGATGAATCGGTGGGCTATTCTCATTCGTCGGCTTCGCCGACTTTTAAAACAATGCCTAGTGATCCCTATCTTTCCTGCGTTCCTTTTCTTCCAGATTCAATGACGCGTCTTGATCCGAGAGAGCGTCGGTCTTATGTTCTCCAAAAGCGCCTGCTACCGGATTGCTGGGTGGAATTGGAGCGTACGCATCGCGTGCTCTATCCTCTTTCTGACTTTCGGATCGCAAGCCACGTTTCTGTGATTGTTGCTCGCCCATAAATGCTCCCTGTGATTAACGCCTGCTTCCCGAACGAGCAGCTTTCTTCTCCTCGGCAGTTTCGCGCGAAACGAGTTTGGAGAAACGGCTCTTCTCTTCGTCCTCGTAGAGAAAAGCGAGCTGATTTTCCTCGAAGCCCTCGAAGAATTCGTCCCAGGTAATAGCCTCTAGCGTCTCTTCTCCTGAGTAACCGGGATAGTCGATGACTAGCACACCAGAACCGTTTTCCTCATTAGTACCTTTGACTCTGGATGGCTGCCCGCCGCGTTCTTCTACCCACTGTTGGATCTCCTCGTGATCTGTTGTGACCTTTGTGGATGACATATTGACCTCCTCTTGGTTCGACAATCGCAACTGAAATGCCATGGAACGAATTTCGCGACCTAACATCGAGATTCTTCGCTGCGTATTTGCGTCTCTGCGGTGTTTATCCGGCGCTCTGAAACCACAGAGACGCAGAGAACACAGAGATGGCGCAGAGAAATGCAGAGCCTTCTTGCATGAATTCGGAACATTCGTGTCTATCTATTAGACGGCCCGTTTGTGCTCGTTAGAACATCGCGCAACACGTTGTTTCATACGATTGACATGCTTTCGTCATAGTTCGGGAAACAGCGAGCAAGACAATTCGACGTGGAGGTGAAAAGCGATGCAAGTGAAGGATGTCATGACTACTGACCCGGCATGTTGCACATCAGACGCGAGTCTACAAGAAGTCGCAAAAATGATGATCGACCATGACTGCGGTGAAATTCCAGTCGTGGATGGCAAGGAAAATAAGATGCCGATCGGCGTAATAACCGATCGAGACATCGTCTGCCGTACAGTTGCAAAAGGGCTCAACCCTCTTGACCTAACGGTAGCGGAATGCATGACTGAGCCGTGCGTGACGGTAACGCCTCAGATGTCTTTGGGGGACTGCTGTCATGTTCTCGAAGAGAATCAGATTCGGCGCGTGCCGGTGGTTGATGAGGCAGGCAGTTGCTGCGGCATCGTGTCCCTGGCCGACATTGCAATGCACACGAAGAAGAGTGTCGCAGGCGAAGTCGTGAAAGAAGTATCGACACCTACTGCTGCAGCTTCAGCAGCCGCTAAGTAGATGTAAGGGTGGAGGTGAAGCGTGCCTGAAAAGGAAACGGTAGAGCGAGCGGAGCAGGATAAGCGAGAAGGGAAAGCGCCTAGTACCCAGGCTGGCGAGTTTGTGCGAGAAGAGATCGAGCACATACGCGAAGGGAAACACGGCGCCCGCTCAACAAAGCAAGCCATCGCGATCGGATTGTCAAAGGCGCGGCGTGCTGGAGTTGATCTTCCTGCACCCGAGAAAGGTGAAGCGTCCGAGAGCACGCGTCGACAGGCGAAGCGAGATCTACGCAAAGCAAGAACACGACGCAAGCCATCGAGAAAACGTTCACGCGCAACCCTGACCGCGCTTAAACGAGAGGGTCGGAGTGCTGCTTCAAAGAAGGCGCTTTCCCGTCAGGCTCGTAGTGCCGCAGCCAAACGAAGCCGAGCTTCCCGATCGCGATCGGCGAAGAGGGCTGCGGCAACCCGCAAGAAGTAATTGATATATAGTTTCGAGTTCCGAGTTCAGAGTTCCGAGTTACAATCACAATCTGAACTCGAAACTCCAAACTCTAACACTCGAACCTTGTCTCAAGACGTTATGTTTCCGCTTTGGCTTAAAGTGGGCTATACGCTCTTTGTATGCGTGCTGATTCCCATCTATTGGAAGCAGTATGGGCCAGCGAATTTTCTCTGGTTCTCAGATATCGCTTTATTTGTAACCGTCGCGGCGCTGTGGTTGGAAAATAGTTTGCTCGCGAGCATGATGTTGCTCGCAATCGCGGTTGTTGAGCTCGCTTGGAATATTGATTTCTTTGGGTATTTGCTAACCGGTCGTAGCGTGCTCGGACTTGGTGAATACATGTTCGACGCGAAAATTCCTCTGCCCATCCGCGGATTGTCGCTGTTTCATATTTTCTTGCCGCCGCTTTTGGTGTGGATGGTCTATCGCCTCGGCTACGATGCGCGCGCCTTTATTGCTCAGACATTGCTCGCGTGCGTGGTTTTACCTCTCAGTTATTTCCTTGCACAACCGTCTGAGAATGTTAACTGGGTTCGAGGACTCCAGGGCAAGACACAAACAACAATACCTGCGCCGCTGTACTTGATTTTAACGATGATTGCGTTTCCGGTCCTGATCTATCTGCCGGCGCATTTCATTTTGAAAAATCTGTTCGCTAACGACTAGTGTCGTTGATTAGGACCACGTCCATCGTAATCAGGCCTCGCGAGACGATCAGATTGCCTTCTTTGGACCAGTCAAAGGAGAAGATGCTGCCATCAGTAAAAGCGGTAAGCTGTTTCGGCGGTCCTCCGTCGATTGACTGAGCCCAAATGTTGTCGATACCTCGACGGTGATCGACGTACGTTAAGTTACGACTATCAGGAGCCCACCGCAGCAACGTGTCCCATTGAACCTGAACGGTCGGAGCAACTTCAAACGTCTTAAATTGCTTCTCGCCTTCAAACGAAGTCATTGCCAGCCGCCATCGCGAAGCGGGTTGGCCGTCATTGTGCCAAAACGCCAGCCACTTTCCGTCGGGTGACACAGCCGGCTTGACCACAAAGCCGTCGGTCACTCTTACGGGCTCACCTCCTTCTGTCGGCACCATCCACAGCGTGCCCGAAACTCCGGACTCGAAGTGTTGGTAAATAACTTTCGTGCCGTCAGCAGAGAATTGTGGCCAGTTGCTTTCCGAATTCCCCCTCGTCAATTGAATCGGATTGCTTCCGTCGCGGTCCATCCGCCAAATTTGGAAAATGCCGGAACGATTTGAGTGGAACACAATGTAACGATTATCGGCCGAAACTGCCGGCGCGTAGTTGCGACTGGTACCGGAGGTCAATTGCCTCACGCCTGATCCGTTGGGAGCCATTTCAAAAATGTCCGCGCTGCCGCTCGCGTCGGAGGCATAAATGAGCTTGCCGTCCGGCGCCCAGCACAGATCGAAATACCGCCCGAATCCAGAAGTGACCTGACTTGCGCGAGTGATTTCGTCTTTCGCAGCCAGCCAAATGTTCGAGAGCGTTTGCGTTTGAACGGTGGCTAGCAATTTGGAGTTGGCAGTCAGGGTGACGCCACGATAATCACTCAAATCGTTCGTTATAGGTTTAGCGGTGCCGTCGCGTCCTAAGTACCAGATCTGAGCGAAGGATGCTCCCTGAAGTTTGGCTGACAAGATGACGCCGCTCGCATCAGACAGAAGATGTACCTGGCCTGGCTGCTCGAATCGTCGGGATGACAGAGGAATATTGTTCTCAGCTCGATCTGCAATTCTTATTTCATAAATACTGAAGTAATAGCCGGCCGCCTCAGAGCTGACTAAAGGCAAGTCTAAACTCTGGTCATCGGTGGTCCATGCCGGTGCGATCGACCAGTCCCACGCGAACCTGTCCGGCCATTTGCGAGTTGACAGAACTTGTTCGTTGCTTCCATCTGCATTTGCGACGACTACAGAGTCGACTTCGTTTTCGTGATCGTGACGAACAAACGCCACCCGCTTTCCATCGTGCGAAAGTCGCTTCGGACCGTCCTTCGGACTTACCTTGACGGCAGCAGCCCCCGTTCCAAGCACCGGCACCTTGTATATCTCGACTCGGCTATCTGAACTCGGAGCATAACCGTAATAAATAAAGTTCCCTTCAGGCGAAAATGTCAGTCCGTAATATAGGCCTTCGGTCGGCGGTACGATCTCCAGGTTTCCTGCGCTTTCGACTTGACGTAGCCAGAGGCTTTGCTTTCCGCCCTCGTTTCTTACGTAGCCAACATACTTACCGTCGGGTGAGATCGAAGCAAAGAGAGCAGTTCCGCTTGTCGTCAGTTTCGTAACGTTTATTCGTTGAAAAGGAGCCGCTATCGTTTCAGGTCGACGAGTCAACTTGTAAATGCCGAAAATAGCGCCTGCCAAAATCAGTACGATCAGGCCGATGAGTGCAACGCGCATGGGCCAACTGCCGGCACGAGCAGTCTTAGTCAAGCGTGATTTTTCCAGCTCAGTAGTATCGAGGGCTTGATCTTTTCCGGTAGCGAGCTTGCCATACGCAGTTTGAGTGGGACTTCCAGCGCCGCGTGTGGGAGCGACAGAACGATCGAGTTCTAAATTGAGCTCCAGCTCTTTCCGCAGGCTGCGAAGGTCGATCGCCAACTCCTTAACTATCTGGTATCGCTCGTCTGCATTCTTGCGCAACGCTTTCTTGACAATGCGCTCGAGCTCGTGAGGAACGTCAAGGACGTGCTCAGAAAGTGGTCTTGGCTCTTTTTCGATTATTGCTACCACGACGTCGGTCGGAGTGGCGCCTGCGAATGGAGGTTGGCCAGCTATCATTTCATATAGGACAACACCGAGACTCCAGATGTCTGTTCTGACGTCGACGTCGATGCCGCGAGCTTGTTCCGGAGACATGTAAGCCGTGGTTCCCATGACCATGCCCGGAGTCGAGTGCACCAGCAGCGTTGACATCGATGTGTCCGTACCCGTTTTGACTCGATCTGTTAACTTCGCCAGACCAAAGTCCAGGACTTTCAAATAACCGTCTCGCCTGATCATGATGTTTTCAGGTTTGATGTCTCGATGAATGATCCCGGCCTCGTGCGCTGCGGCGAGTGCGTCTGCAACCTGAATGGCGATGTCTAGCGCGTCACCAAGCTTGATCCGTCGATCGTTCATGCGGTCGCGCAGCGTGACTCCCTCGACGTATTCCATTGTGATAAAGGGTCGACCCTCGCTCGTCTCACCGATTTCGTGGATAACGCAAACGTTTGGATGAGACAGCGTGGATGCGGTGCGCGCTTCCTGTTTAAAGCGACGGAGTCGATCCTGATCCTGGCTGACATACTCGGGAAGTAATTTGAGTGCGACCCGGCGACCGAGGATCGTGTCTTTGGCTAGATAGACTTCGCCCATGCCGCCTTCGCCGATAGATGCGAGGACTTCGTAGTGTTTGATCTTGTGACCGCTAGCGAGCCGATCTTGTTTATCGATTAGTGACTCGGCGGCGGATGCGATGGCAGGTGTCTCGAGAAAACTTCCAGCTTCGGCGTACGAGTTAAGCAACGATTGGACTTCGCTCCGTAGCTCTTCGTCGCCACCACAGGCTGATGCGAGAAACTGCGGGCGTTGAGTGGGTGGACGCTCGAGGGCGGCCTCGAAAATCTCCTTCACCTGCTGCCAATGTTGGGAGTCAACTTTACTCATCGCTGGAAGTCGAATTTCAGATCTCAGATCTCATATCTCAGATCTCAGAGCTCAGCTCGCGGTGGAGCCATGCCTTCGCCATACTCCAATCGCGTTTCACAGTCGCAGGAGAAATTGACAACGCCTCTGCAGTCTCCTCTACCGTTAGACCGCTAAAGAATCGCAACTCAACAATCCTGCTTTGTTGTTCGTCCAGTTTTGCCAATCTGTCCAAAGCTTCATCGAGAGCGACAACATCGACCTCCTGATCCTTGGCGAGCACTTGTGCGCCGGTCAGGCTGACTCGGACAGCCGATCCTCCTCGTTTTTCACGCTTCTTCGTGCGGGCATGATCGACGAGGATTCGCCGCATCAGTTGCGCGGCCAAGCCAAAGAAGTGTGCGCGATTCTGCCAGTGGACATTTTTTTGATCGACAAGCCTTAAATACGCTTCGTGTATAAGTGCGGTTGTTTGCAGAGTATGCCCAGCGCGTTCTCGCCGCAAGTACCGGGCGGCTTGCCGGCGCAGCTCGTCATAGACCAGGGGAAGCAGTTTATCGAGTGCTTCCTTGTTGCCGTTGCCCCAGCTAATCAATAACTGCGTTACATTTTGTGGAGCTGATGGCATACGCCGTTCCTCTGCCGGTTCTCGCGCTGTTCCTCTATTCGCAAGCTTTTTTGCTGTA
>DATEDU010000192.1:0-3517 GCA_035281525.1 Pyrinomonadaceae bacterium
TCGGCGGTTGTTCGTTAGGATTGACAGCGTAGAGGTTGAAATTCTCGTTACCTCCCTGATCGTTAACGAACAAAATAAACTTGCCGTCACGACTCCAAAAGAAACTTCTGATCGGACGTTTAGGCTCATTGGTCAGCAGGCGCGCGTTGGCGAATGGCTCGTCCGCCCGTTTGACCCAGATGTTCAACGTGTCCTTATGGGGTTTGAGGAAGGCAATGAACTTGCCGTCTGGGGAGATCGACGCTCGGGCGATTTCCGGGTTGCCGAATAATATTTCACGGTCAATCAGTGGCGGCAAACCGTTTTGTGCGGGCGCGCTCGCGCTGAGCAGAAAAATGCAGAACAGCGCGCAAAGTAAGAATCTGGTCTTCATGTCCCAATAACTCCTGGTAGATGTTGTAGTCAGTACTAGCCGATCGGGTGATAATTGCAGCTCAAGAACATAAACGTGCGGAAGCGCGAAGGATTAACATCCGGCATAAAACTTTTCGTCAGGAGAGGCTATGAAGAGAGATTCAGCATTAGTTGATTCGGCTGATACAATCAGTCGCTAATCCAAGAGTTGCTGACGATTATAAACACCTGGCTTTGCGCTAAAAGTCAGTAGTCACAGTTGGACCGGGTCAGTACCACCTGCGGTAGCGGGTGGGTCGACCGTCTGATTTCAAAATCAATAGGAATACCGCATGCTCATCAACCCACCCGCTACCGCAGGTGGTACTGACCCGAATCCAAGTGCGATGCTGACTTCGAGGCAAGCTATGGCAGTGATTATTCCGAGTTTCCCGACACGCACGTAACTTGAACCAATAAGTTGCTCACTCCGGCAACTTATATTATTGGTTGCAAGAGGCTCACCATGAGCATCCGTTACTACGAATTTGGCCCATTCCAAATCGACAAGTTGAACCATGCTCTCCTGCGTGATGGCGACACGATTCCCTTAAAGCCAAAGGTTTTTGACACGCTCCTACTCTTAGTCGAAAACCGCGAACGCATTTTGGATAAAGACGAAATGCTGCGACGGCTCTGGCCGGATACTGTGGTTGAAGAATCGAACTTGAGCCAGAACGTTTATTTGCTGCGCAAGGCGCTATGCGAAGAGACCGAAGGCGCGAAATACATCGAAACGATGCCGAAGCGTGGCTACCGCTTCGTGGGAGGTGTCAAAGAAGTCGAGGCTGACGCGCTTTTATCGCCGGAATTGGTTGTCGAAGAAAAGCTCGACAGATCGCTTACTGAAAGTGGCCGGCACCCACAGTGGTTGCGGAGACCTGTCTTAGTAGTTGCGGTTGGCTTCATCCTGGTGTTTGGAACGGGCTTTGGCCTCTACACATGGATGACGAGCCGATCAAAATCAACCCCACGAACAACACAAATCAGATCGATCGCGGTATTGCCCTTCAAACCGTTGGAACCAAGCAGCCAGGACGAAAGCCTTGGCTTTGGAATGGCTGACACGTTGATAACACGACTGAGCAATCTCAAGCCGCTCATTGTTCGATCAACCAGCTCGGTCCGTAAGTTCACGTCACCGAACGAAGATGCAGTGGCAGCCGGTCGAGAGTTAAACGTGGATGCTGTTCTGGATGCAAGCATTCACCGAGCCGGCAATCAGATTCGCATTACGTGGCGACTGGTTGATGTAAGCGATGGCACCGCGTTAGCAGCCGGAATCGTAGATAAACCTTTGGACGATCCGTTGGCCCTACAAGACGCCGTGGCCGCAGCTGTAGCGCAAGAATTAAAGCCACAGTTAACAGGCGAAGAAAAACGTCTGTTAGCGAAGCGCTACACGGAGAACTCCGAAGCTTACCGGCTTTGTATGTTGGGTCGCTACCACTTAACACCCAGGATCGAAGATTGGAAAAAAGCTTTGGACTACTTCAACGCAGCCGTAGAAAAAGATCCGGACTACGCGCTCGCGTATGCAGGATTAGCCAATGCTTATATATCACTGGTCGCAGATTCGTTATTGCCGAAGGCGGAAGCAATACCAAAAGCAAAACAAGCTGCTATGAGGGCGCTCCAATTGGACGACACTCTTTCCGAAGCTCACGTCGCGTCAGCGCGGATCATGACTTATTACGATTGGGACTGGGCCGGAGCTGAGCGCGAGTTTAAGCGGGCGCTGGAATTGAATACCAACTCCGGTGAGGCCCATAGAGAATACGCTGCCTATTTGACAAATGTTGGACGCAGCGAACAGGCAATCGCGGAGGTGAAGAAAGCGAGGGAACTTGATCCGCTGGACCTCCTGACAAACTTCCAAGTGGCATGGACACTCATCGGCGCCCGGCGCTATGACGAGGCCATCTCAGAGTCGCAAAAGTTAACTGAGACGCTCCCGAACGCGCATTTCTGGATTGGCATGGCCTTGCTCGGGAAGGGCATGAACGAGCAAGCGATCAAAGAGTTCGAGCATGTGCTGAGCTATTCAAAAACTAATCCCATGTTCAAAGCCTCGTTGGCATATGCTTACGCGGCAACTGGAAAGAGGGAAAAAGCAAAGAACATCCTCGCGGAATTTGAGAAGTTATTCAGGCAGGGCCAAAGTTCACCGTATCACATAGCGATGATTTACGCCGGCCTTGGAGATAAAGATCAAACGTTCGCCTGGTTAGAGAAAGCCTATAGCGAACATTCCCGACCGCTCGCGAGCGGTATCAATGTGAATCCTGCCTGGGACGGCATTCGTTCAGACTCCCGTTTCGAAAACTTGCGCCGAAGAATGGGACTCGTGCAGTAGGCAATCACGCTCGCTCCGAACGATTGATCCAATTCGAAGCGAGCGCGATTGTGTCTCGATCACTTATTCACGCGCACCAACGACATCCCTGCGTTTGAGAGCGGAGTCGCCAGCGTGACTTCGCTCCAGAGATGCCGTGGGCCATCATCAAGCGCCACGTCACCGTCGCTGCCTGTCAGTCTATCCGCAGGTCGGTCTTTGCCAATTATCGCCCGGCTCGCATTGCGAACATTCATTCCGAATTTGCGATTCGCGGCCCCCTTGGTCACTAAACCATCATCTCCGTTCGGCGGTCCGAATGAGGCGGTGGAGCCCATGTCCAAGCGGACTCCATCACCAGTGCAGCCTGAGATATCCAAATGTATTGGACCAACGGGAGAGTTCAACGCGCCTCCGTTGAATACGCGAAGGCCGTCTCCGGCAACATTGCGTATGCGAGCCTTGTTCGTCGCTGTTCCCCAACTATTCTGACCGGTTTCAAGAACGGGCTGTCCGAAGGCAGAACCGCCCGTCAATATTTGAATCGGTGCACGCAGCGCTTCGAGACTACGCGGCACCAACATACCGCCTTGCGAGATTCGCACGGTCATGTCTTTGAATGTCAGGTGACCGCTGAGCACACCATTACGCACTGCACTGAAGATATCTGTGGCCACACTGCTGTGAATGTACACACCGGCCTGGGCGCGTTGCGGATCGACCAGGCGTGAGAGACTCTCGTCCTCGATACCGCCGTTGATACGCGCGTTTGTATGAACAAAGCCGCTG
>DATEDU010000193.1:0-7055 GCA_035281525.1 Pyrinomonadaceae bacterium
CGATCTATAAACATTGCACCCCTACGGGGTGCGAAGCTGGAGCCTGAATTTTTACAGCCGATGTGAGGGGCGGCCGATGTGAATGTGTGGCCCTGTAGAAACTCCCGGGACAGCTCCTCTGAAGGCGAGAAATGGAATGCCATTACTCTGTAGAAATCCAATTAACCCTTTCCCCTCCCTACTATCCGGATGCAACGGGACATCAACCGCATGCCGGTGATCCCAACCCAGCCGATTGTGCGCCGCCGATTGGCCCACCGCGCTCGTCGGCAGCGCTCGTCCGAATGTGGACGAAAAGAACGCCTGCACGACTCCGAGATTACCCAGCGACCACCCGACCGAGCCGCCGTACCGGAGAACGGTGAGTTTCACGAAAGACTTCGGCTGAGCCGCTGCCTGAGTGTTCTCCAACTGCTCGGCCGCCCGAACTTCGGCAACGACCTTGTCAGAGTCGACAATCTGCTGTCGCGTCGCGTCCAGCTTGGCTTTCAGCGCAGCGAGTGAACGTTCACTCTGCTCGAGCTCCACACGCGCAACGAGACCATCCACCACGAGCTGCCGCAGTTGTTCGTGCTTTTCCTGGGCTTTTTTGACTTCCGCCTCTTGCACGAGCAGAAGCTCCTGAGCGGCGGTTTTATGTTTCCCAGCCGCGGAAACCAAGCTGCTGCGTGACTCGGCGAGCGTGTTTGCCGGAGTGACTTTTTTGGTCTGGGCGTTGATAACGGAGTTGCTGCCCAGGAGCAGAACCGAGATAAAAGCGAGTTGTAGTCCTTGTCTAATCATGTGCCTCTTTCGCTAGACACCGGGCGAACCACATTGGTTACTAACTAATTTGTAACCGTTCGCCTGGCGGGGGTGTCTTTTCAAATCGGGAGGCCTTATCAGCCCTCCAAATCTGATAGAACTCAAGGAGTAAAGGAAAGAATGAAAAAGTTAGGCAAGATTAAGACGCTGACCATCGCCTCCCTGTCGGCTGT
This sequence comes from Pyrinomonadaceae bacterium, assembly GCA_035281525.1. Taxonomy (GTDB): domain Bacteria; phylum Acidobacteriota; class Blastocatellia; order Pyrinomonadales; family Pyrinomonadaceae; genus PSRF01. The sequence goes on from DATEDU010000193.1 coordinate 978, forward strand.
CGCATTGGCTGCGCCGATTGCATTCGCGCAATCGGCCAGCACGACCCAAGAAGGTCAGCAAGTCACCCGCGGTGAGCGGCAAGGCGGTCACGGCAAACGCTGGGGTCGCGGTCACCGTGGTGGAAAAGGTGGCCTTTTCCTTCGCGGGCTTAATCTGACGGAAGATCAGAAGACCCGCATGCAACAGGTCCGCGCGAGCTTCAGCGAACGCACCAAGTCGCTGAGACAGGAACTCCGAACCAAGCGCCAGGAGTTGCGTCAAGCGAGCGAGGGCGGTACGTTCAGCGAATCGTTGGCTACTCAGAAGCTTTCTGACATGGCCGGCGTCCAGGCAAAGCTGATGGGCGAGCGGTTCAAAATGCGGCAGGAGATGCTTGCTATCCTGACGCCGGAACAGAAAACTCAGCTCGAACAGAAGCGAGCCGAGTTCAAGGCAAACAGGGCTGCACGCCGTGAGCGTCGCGGTCAGTAAACTTGACTTAGCAATGGATGGCGGGCTCGAGTTTCTTGAGTCCGCCGTCAAATCCACTTCGATGAGGGGCGCTTCCTGTCGAATAACTACGAACAGGCCTCAGATCTGGAGTTGGCTCGCATCGCGCGTGAAGGCGACGAGTCTGCTTTCGAGGAAATCATGCGGCGATACAGCCCCCGCGTTTTTCGGTTCGCCAGCCGGTTCTTTCGACAACGAAGTCTTGTGGAGGAAGCAGCCCAGGAGGTTTTCTTGAAAGCGTTTACTGAGCTCAACAGCTACGAAGGACGCGGGTCAATGGAGGGTTGGCTGACACGTATTACGACCAACACGTGTCTGAATATGCTGAGGAGCTCAAAACGGCGACCGGAATTGACAGTTTCAGATCTAACTGACGATGAGACCACGTGGCTGGATAACAGCTTGGCAGGCGCAGCGCTCGAACGTCATGAGTCGAACGAGCGCAGCCGAGCGGCGGCAGATTTGGCAGACAGGGTGCTCCAGACGTTGTCTCCTGAAGATCAATTAGTCTTAAACCTGATTGATGCCGAGGAAGCATCAGTCAAAGACGTGGTGAAATTGACGGGTTGGTCAGAATCAAAAGTGAAAGTGCAGGCGTTTCGCGCCCGCCGGCGCATGCGCGAGGCGGTCGAAAAATTAATGACCCGAAAGAAGGCATACGATCGCGAGAGTTAAGGTCAGTTATCAGATCTGAGATTTGAGATTTGAGATCTGAGAAGGCGCGAGGAGGTTAGGATGAAAGACAAACATATCATCAGTCTGCTGGAAGAGATGCCGTTGACAGATCTCAGCGAGACGGAGATGACTGTGATTCGATCTCACACCGTCACGTGTGAAGATTGTCTTCAAGCATTTGAAGCTGCGCAGGTTTCGGTAATGCTGCTCAAGGAGCGCGCGGCAGAGAATGTCGAGCCGTCGCCTTTCTTTCACACGAGAGTCCTCGCACGCTTGAGAGAGCAGCAGGCTGAGGCTGTGTGGGCTTGGCGAAGAATCTGGCGGACAGCAGGCGCGTTGGCTTCATCGATGGCCGTCACAGTAGCGGCATTAGCAGTTTTGAGTCTTGTCGTACCAGAGCCCGTGGGATTCGAGACGACAACGGCTCTCAATACGTATTCGGCTGAGGAGTTGCTACTCGATGAAGGCGAAGCGATTGAAGCTGAAGCAGTGGAAGGCTTCCCATTCAGCACGGTTTACGCTGCAGAGGAAGAGGTGAAATGACTATGGACGAAACGAACAAGAGCAAATGGCGACTTAGAGTTGCCGTGCTGATCGTCTTTGTCCTGGGCTTCACCGCCGGCGCGTTGGCACTGAATGTGTACAAGCGATGGCAGCCGGGGAGGGCGGAAGGGGGCCGGCGCGAGCGATTCGAGCAAATGCTCGATCGTTTGCAGTTAACTGCTGAACAGAAGAGTCAGGTGAATCAAATTCTCGGCGACACTCGCACGCAGTTGCAGGCTTTGCGGAAAGAATCTGAACCGCGTTTTGACGAGATTCGACGGCAGGCGGATGAGAAGTTGCAAAAAGTGCTCAGTCCCGAACAGTGGAAGCAGTTTCAGCAGGAACGTGAGGCTTTCCGACGACGTGGCGGCGGTCCCCGCGGCCGCGGTCCGCGAGGCGAACGTTAGGAATCCACAGATTACGCAGATTACACAGATTACAAAACAGATCTGAAATGGCTTGGTCGTAAGTTCTTATTTGTGTATCTGTGTAATCTGTGGATGGATTTATGGATTAACGAATCTCAAGCTCGGACATGACGGGTAAATGATCTGAAGCTAAGGTGCTAACCACCCAAGCCTTCTTTACACGGATGCCGCTACCCTTGCGATAGAAAATATAATCGATTCGTTTGACCGGATTGTCTGCAGGATAAGTCAATCCTTCACCCTTCGCGCGCCTGGCAGTCCACGCATCATCAAATCGACTCACCATCAGTTTGTAAGTACTCCCCATTGGCTCGTCATTGAAATCGCCCACAACGATCAACGGATCCTTAACGCCTTCGAGCAGCCTCAGTAACTGCTCGGCTTCGAACAATCGTCCTTCGCTTGTTTGGTAATCAAGATGACTGGTAGCAAAGTTTATGCGCCGTCCGTCTAACTCAACTTCGACTCGAAGCATCCCTCGACGTTCGGCTTCGACGCGGTTTTGATACTTTTGATGATCGATCTTCTGAATCAGAAATCGCGAGAGGATTGCGATGCCATACTGGCCGCCCTGATAGTCGAGATTATGACCGTACGCGTAATCCATGCGGGTCATGCGAGCCAGTTCGAGAATCTCATCTTTTCCTTCTGTCCGCTTTACGCCTCGATCGACTTCCTGCAGGCCTACCAGGTCGGGCCGCTCACGATTTATGACGTCAGCGATCCTCTGCAGGTCGAGCTTCTTGTCCATGCCCACTCCCACGTGAATGTTGTAAGTCATGACGCGTAGAGTTTTCTTTGTTGAGGTGACATGAGGCGAATGGGCCGAATGAGAGGTGAACGCAGCCAGAAGTAAAACTAGAAGTAGTAACCACTTGCGCAACATAACCAAACCAGTCGCCACAGAACCGTTTGCGGTAGCCAACGGATCGATCACTCAACGTGACGCAAGCACGAGCGCAACAGAACCGCGAGCGCACCGAACCGCGAGCGCAGCGAGCGGGTAAGCAAACCTAACCTGAGCACTACGGAATGTTTTTCCGCGACCTTACCCGCTCGCTACGCTCGCGGTTCCGCTCGCGGTTCCGTGCGCCGTTCCGTGCGCAGTTCCGTTGCTCGCCGTTCCGTACGCTACGGTTTCCGTTGTCTAACTTGCGCAGGCATCTTAACATGTCGCTTTCATGTCCCCTGAACACGTGATCCTCTTCATCGGCGCCTTCGCTGCCGGCGTCGTCAACTCAATCGCAGGCGGCGGCACTCTCATCACTTTCCCGCTGCTCATTTGGATGGGCCTCGATCCGAAGGTTGCTAACGCCACGAGCACGGTCGCGCTTTGGCCCGGCCTGTTTGGTGGTCTATACGGCTTCCGTAAGGAGTTGGAAAACAGTTCTGCGATTCTCCTGCGTCTCGGCATAACGAGTGTGATCGGTGGAGCGTTAGGAGCGTGGCTGTTGATTTGGACTCCTTCACCGACTTTCGCACGACTGGTGCCGTTCTTAATTCTCTTTGCCACGATTCTGTTCATGGCCCAGGGAACAATCAACCGGAGATTGCGTCTACAGCCGATTGTCTCCGAGCCAAAAACCTCATGGTGGCTCGGCGCGATCGTCTTTCAGTTCTTCTCGTCGATGTATGGAGGCTATTTCGGAGCGGGAAATGGAATTTTGATGCTGGCTGCGATGGGTTTGCTCGGATTGCATGATATTCACCGGGCCAATGGCATCAAAAACTTCCTCGGCATTTGTATCAACAGCGTTGCCGTATTGAGTTTTGCGCTGACTCATCTGGTGGTTTGGTCTGACGCACTTCTGATGGCTGTAGCGGCCTTGCTGGGTGGTTATTTCGGCGCGCAGATGGCCGTGCGTGTTGGCCAGGTTTGGGTGCGTCGAGGAATTGTGGGAATAGGGTTCGTAATCTTCTTTGCGATGATCTGGAACCTGCGATGGTGACCCACCCGCTACCGCGGATGGTACTGACTCCATGACAGAGAACCGAAAGCTATCGCGCGAGTTTTACACGCGACCTAACGTGCTAACGGTCGCGCGGGACCTTCTCGGCAAACTCCTCGTCGTCCCCACGAGCGACGGCACTCGCGTTTCCGGACTCATAGCGGAAACTGAAGCTTATCGTGGCCCACAAGACCGCGCCTCACACGCTTATGGTGGGCGCCGAACGAACCGCACGGAGACGATGTACGGCCTCGGCGGCACCGCATATGTTTATTTCGTGTATGGAATGTACAACCAGTTCAATGTCGTGACTAATGTGCAGGACATTCCTCATGCCGTGTTGGTTCGAGCACTCGAGCCGGCAGAGGGTATCGAGATCATGCGGGGGCGGCGTCATGGCCTGAGCGATCACAATCTGACGAATGGCCCAGGCAAGTTGTGTATCGCACTCGGGATAGACAGAAGACTGGATCGGGCTGACCTGACGGGCAGCAGTGTATGGATTGAAGAAGGAAGACCCGTGTCGCGTTCGAAAATCGCGTCAGGCCCACGCATTGGAATTGATTATGCAGAAGAGTGGATCGACAAACCGTGGCGTTTTTGGATCCGCGACAACCCTTTCGTCAGCCGCCGGTCATAATTTTAGCCGCGGATTACGCGGATAAACGCAGATCTGAAAGAACAAATGTATTGCCTACCATTTCTATTTTTGAATCCGCGTTTATCTGCGTAATCCGCGGCTAGTTTTTATGGCGTCGTTTGCCCAATCGCGCTCCCGCGTTTATCTTTAACTAAACAAACGATCCGAAAGGCTGTGGCCCATGAAAAAGCTCTTAATATCAGCGGCTATCTCTGCATTCCTGGTGACTGCCTGCACACGCCAACCTACTGGCCCAACGAGTTCCACGAACAACGATCAGGCATTCCGCAAGGTTCACGATGACTACGTAGTTGAGTTCCTGCGGCGCAACCCGACGGTCAATACATATGTAGGCGGGGCTGGTCTCGATCCGAAGCTGCGCGACGTCGACGGCACTCTGCGCGATCATTCGGTGGCAGCGCTGCAGGAAGAGGATCGCTGGTTGCGCGACACTCAACAGGCAATCGATCGCATCGACCCCGACTCCGTGTCTCCAGCCAATCGCATCAATCGGCAAGTAGCCTTAGCACAAATCAATTTCTTACTTCACCAGCACCAGGTCCGGCGCTACCAGGAGCGAGCACTCGACACGTACACGGACGAGCCTTTTCGGGCGATCGACTGGCAGTTGCAGGGCATGCCTCAAACAGGTCCAACAACCTATGGCAGTGCGGAAGAATGGACCCTGGTTGCAAAACGAGTCGCGGCCATCCCGGCGTTCTTGAAAACTGCACAAGACCAAATTGCGGCCGGCGTCAGATCAAACAACACGCCTGATTGGCGCATGCTGATACGGAACGGCCTCGACACCGCTGAAGCAGATGCAAAATATTTTGAAGAGACGTTGCCGAAGCTGGCCGACGAGCGAGTCTCCGGTGACCAGCGCGAACACATACTCTCTCAACTTGGCGAAGGTTCTAAGCAGGCAGCCGCCGCCTACCGAGGTTTGCGTGCCTTCATAACTAACACATTCTTTCAGGACGCTTCGAAAAAAGACATGTCCGGTTTGAAGCCAGAGTTTCGCGCCGACCGTTACGCGATGGGCGAAACCGAGTACAACTGGGCTCTGAAAAACAATCTGAGAAACACGAAATCTGCGGCTCAACTGTTCGAAGAGGCAATGCCCATTGTCGAGGCTACCCGAAAAGAGATGATCGATCTGGCCCGCAGGCTAGGAACACAGCGGGGTTTGACCCTGCCTGAGGATGGGCCAGCGGCTGTGCGAGCTGTGTTCGACGAACTCTCGAAAGATTATCCGAAGTCCGACGCAGAGATGGTCCAATGGTACAACGACGCGGCCTTCCGACTCGTCGAGTACGGGCGTAAGACGGGCGTCTTTGATGTGCCCGCGGA
>DATEDU010000194.1:0-12975 GCA_035281525.1 Pyrinomonadaceae bacterium
GGCTCGCGCGCCACTCCAAACCAAGCCCAACAAGCCGAAGTTGTGTCCACCAACTCGCACGGGCGCTACCAGCGCTGCGCGTCCTCCGAGCGTTGCGTTAAAAACAAAACGAATTGGAAAAGGAAGATCGGTATCAAGCAAACGCAGCGTCTTACCCTGCGTCAGGATCTCCATAGCGGCCGGAAACTCCGTCAGATCGAGCGACTTGCCATGCGAGTCAATCAGACCCTGAACGGAATCGGTCGTCGCATGCGGTGCGGCTTTAAAAGCGGCAAGACTGATTCGACCACCTTTCGGATCGAGCACTCCCAACGCTGAATAGTCGGCGCCGACCAGCGCAATAGCTCTTTCGAGCACGAGCGATGAGACCTCGCGAAAATCCGAGCGAGCATTAAGAGCATTAGCGATCTCCAGCAGCGCGAGCTTCGTTTCTGCCTCGCGCTCTTTGTCGGTATATAACCTGGTGTATTGGTATCCAACCGCGATTTGCCTGGCGATCGATTCCAGGAACGACACCTCATCATCGAGCCACGCGCGTGGGGTCTCAGTCGTGTGCATTCCTACCAGACCGAGTACGTCTTCGCCGAGCACCACTGGAACAACGAGCAGAGAGCGCGTTCGCAGGCTTGCAGCTAAGAAGCGGACCTTCTGGTCCAAGCCCGGCCTCGACGTGTCGTCCAGCCGAATTGGTTTCCTTATGTCGACATGCTCTGATAGCTGTTTTAAATCGAGCGGAATCACAGTTCCGAGGCTCGAAGGAACGTCATCTGAGGCGCGCCATTCGTGGCTGATCTTGAGCTCGCTAGCGGAAGTCAGCTGAATGACATCGCAGCGATCCACGTTCATCATGCGGCCGAGCTCAGAGACAATAACGTTCAAAAAGCGGTCGAGATTTATCGTGGTGGGCATGGTCAGCTCGAGCCGGCTGATGATCGACTCGCGCGCCTCGTGCATCCTTATTTTGCGCTCAAGCGAGAGGGATTGTGCGGTATCAGACATTGCAGATCTCTGGCTGGCGGATCATAACGAACCATAGATGAAGTTGCAAAGTGTTGATGTCCGACAAGCTTTAGCTTGTCGCACTTACGACAAACTGAAGTTTGTCGGACGCATCACTTTGCAAGCCTATGAGTCCGCCCTTATACTTGTCGCGTACGCCTCCCCGGAGCAAACAAGTCTATGCCTATTTATGAATATGAATGTCGCAAGTGCAAGGCTCACACTGAGGTCTTTCAAAAAATAACCGACAAGCCGATGGTCAAGTGCCGCAAGTGTGGCGGGCGTTTGGAAAAACTGTTGTCGGCGCCGGCCATCCAGTTCAAAGGCACCGGTTGGTATGTGACTGATTATTCGAGCAAAGGCAAGGCTCCTGAAAAAAGCGACTCTTCAACAGCATCAGACGGCGATAAGAAAGACGCCGGGTCTGAAAAGAAGTCCGACAAAGCAAAAGAGAGCTCCCCAGCAAAGAAGGGTTCCGAACCGGCTTCAACGAAGTCTCCCAGCGGTGATTAAAATCATTCTGATTTGATGGACTGGCCAGCAATTCGAGGCGGACGCCCAGCTAACAGCAGACAGCTAACAGCTATTTGCTGTTCGCTGTTTTTTGCTGTTTGCTGTCCGCTCCTAATGGGCCAGGCTGGCCGGCGTCCAAACACGGCGGGCCAGACCGGAGTGCTCGTGAGCGTGGTTGCGCGACGCGACGACCAATCACAAGGGAGCGTCACGAGCAAACAAGTTGCCGTCTACGACAACGGCGTCGAGCAAACCATCAAGAATTTCAGTCCGGATCCTTCGCCCGCGCGCATCGTGGTTTTGGTAGACAACTCGCTGACACTGCGAGCAGACATCGACAAGCTCGAGCGTGCCACGCGCGAATTCGCGTACGAGATCTACGAAGGCGATCAACTCCTGATTGTCGGTTATGACGAAGAAGCTGAGATCGTTGCAGACTGGACAGACAATGCGAAAGCAATCGAGGCGGCGCTTAAGGGCTTTAGAAAAAAGGGCCAACCGCATCTCTTCGATGCGCTGAGCGCGGTAGTGGATCAGGCGCTGCGCCCGCTGTCGGGGCAAAAGCGAGTGATCGTAGTAATCAGCGATGGTCTCGATCGAGGCAGCAAGACAACGTTTGAGAACATACTCACTGAGCTACAAGCGAACGATATCACGGTCTACACGATTCAAATTCAGGATCGGACTCGGGGCGCGATCCGGCGGGACGTGCCGAAGCCCAAGGTGGTAGTCGACAAACTGGTCGAGGGAACGGGCGGACTCATCTTTCCAATCGATCAACCGGTGGAAGCTGCGAAGGCGATCTGCGATGAGCTTAGGCGCAATCGGTACGTACTGTCTTACGTGCCTTCGAGTGCGCCGTTTGGAGAGACCAGGCGTTTTCTTGTTGTTGGCGATCAGGGGATAACGGTCAGGGCCAAGACAATGCAACCGCCGAATTAAAGGATGAAGGAGGAAGGCGGAAGGATGAAGGTTGGTCTGCTTTCCGCCTTCATCCTTCATCCTTCATCCTTTCTTGCGGGAATACAAATAGAACAGGACACCGATGATTATGAGGACCAAGCTTTCCATGAATATGAAGAAGCGTGGAACAAACGTGCCATCTTCATCGAACGAATCCTGATAAGCGACTAACGTACCGAGTAAGAGTCCTGCGGCCACCCAAATCAGTTGTCGCTTCCAATCCCACATTCACAACATTTCCGATTTCCGATTGCCAATTGCCAATTTGTCGTAAATTGAAAGCGTTACTGTTATGTTCAATATGTGACTGCTACTGGATAGTGGTTTCTAGATCGGCAATTGGCAATCGGCAATTGGCAATGTTATAGCAATCCTGAGAGCCAATGCATGATGTTGAGTGCGAACTGACGATTGTCGCTGCCCGGCACATTCATTCCCATCGTCCGTTTTTCCGGGCCTGCGATTTGTGCTGACAACATTGCCGCCTCTCCCAGGAGCACCACGCGCCCCTTGCCGAATTTAAACGCGAGCGCCTGCGCGCGACCAGCGGCGGTTACAGACTTGTCTGACTCTCGATCGGGCCTATCGGTCGCCGTGCTGGACAAAATCAGTAGAGGTGCGCTGCCTTCAGGTCCTTTCAGAGACTGGCCCGTAAACGCAATCACCGTATCAACTTTTTCTTCCTCGTTCCGCCCTCGCATTATCGGATGATCACCGAGAAGCTTGTTCTCGCGCGAATAAATCAGGACAGAAGGGCCGAACTCTTTGTGGCTGTGGTCAGCGTCATAAGTGAATCCCTTGCTCATGTCGACGCCGAATCGCTTCGCGAGGCTCTCGGCGGCGGCCCCAAACGGCGCATGATCGGCGATAAATAACAACGCTCCACCGTTCTTTACCCAGTCGCGCACCGCATCGGCTTCTTCTTCGGTGAACGCTGACGCTTCGGCGCCCTCGTCGTCGATGTCCTCGACTCCCAGTGCGTTGGCAATCACGAGAATCTTGAATGTGCTAAGAGAAGGCTTGGCAAAGGTTTTGCGGCCGCGGACGACATGGTAGCCGTCGTTGACTATGAGATCGACGAACGGCTTGTAGCGGCCTTGTGTTGTGTGAAAGTTGTTGTGAGCTTCGTCGAAGAGTACGCGAGGGTAGTTCTTGGTGTAAGCGGGCTTGGCGACATGCGTGTCGAATTCTGGATCGGCGATCTGTTGAGCGAGCGTAGTGCTCGCGAAAGAGATCAGAACCAGAATCAACAAAAGACAAAGAATCTTCATCAGTCTTGAAGCGGGGGCGCGGCGCTAAAGCGCCTTGCCCCCTTCCCAACCTGCAAATTTACAGCTCTAGCGAGTGGTATTGACCTAAAGCTTTTTGAGACGTTCGCCGGAGAGCAATAGAGTCTCATCCTTCTTGCAGAAGCAGAAACGCACCTGCTGTGCGCCACGCTCAGGCACACTGTAGAAGCTCGAGCCGGGAACGCACGCCACTCCAATCTCGCGAATCAAGTGACGCGTAAAATCGACGTCGTTGTCGAATCCAAATCCTGAAATGTCAGTCATGATGTAGTACGCGCCGTCCGGACTGTAAACTTTGAACCCTGCGTTCTCCAGCATGGGCAGTAACAAGTCTCGGCGCCTGCGGTACTCTGACTGCAGCGCATCGTAGTAATCGCCTGGAAGAGAAAGCGCGTAGGCGCCCGCAACTTGCAAAGGGGCGGCAGCGCCCACCGTCAGGAAGTCGTGGACTTTGCGGATGCCGCTGGTAATCTCGGGCGGCGCGATGCAGTAGCCTACGCGCCAGCCGGTGACGGAGTAAGTCTTCGACATCGAATTCACTATCACCGTGCGGTCGCGCATGCCGTCAATTTGCGCCATCGAAATGTGCTGGATCTCCGCGCCTTCACGCGGGTAGAGAATGTGCTCGTAAATCTCATCAGTAAAGCAGAGCGCGTCGAATTCCTGGCAAAGATCGGCGATGAACTCCATCTCTGCTCGAGTGAAGACTTTTCCCGTCGGATTGTTCGGATTGCAGATGATGATGGCTTTCGTTTTTGGATTAAATGCGGCGCGCAACTCGTCTTTGTCGAAATTCCAATCGGGCGGGTTCAGTGGCACATGCCGCGGACGTGCATCCGACAGAATTGCGTCGGGCGCGTAGTTTTCATAGAACGGCTCGAACACAACAACTTCTTCTCCCGGGTCGACTGTAGCCATCATGGCTGCGATCATTCCTTCGGTCGAGCCACACGTCACGGTCAACTCAGTTTCCGGATCGACATCAAGCCCGAGGTACCACCTGGTCTTACTCGCAATTGCTTCGCGAAAGTCACGCGAGCCCCAGGTGATCGCATACTGGTTAACGTCGTCAGCGATGGCTTGCATCGCGACCCGCTTGATGTCCTCCGGCGCAGCAAAATCAGGAAAGCCTTGCGAGAGATTTACAGCGCCGTGCTTCAACGCCTCGCGCGTCATCTCGCGAATGACAGATTCGGTGAATGAGTTGGCCTTCTGCGAAACGTGACTTTGTTTGGAAGTGGCTGGTGTGCTCATTAGGGGATTATCTCTTGGCCGGCGGCATCGCGTTTGAGTTGTTCGATCACTGAGCGAATGGCTGGAGCCAGACTGCCGTTGGGTGCGAGCGCCAGGTATTTTTCATAAGCCTCTACGGCTTCCTTATATCGTTGATTTCTTTCGTATAACGCTCCGAGCAGTTGATAGATTACCGGTTCGGAATCGGATAACTGCTCGAGTGCTTTGCGAAATTCGGAAATCGCTTCCTCGTACTGTCCCTTCTCTTCGAGTACTCTCGCGAGTCCGACGCGAGCCTCAGGTTGAAAGCCTTTGCTTTCGCGAATCGCGCGGCGAAAAGATTTGACTGCTTCGTCGTCGAAAGCCGCTTCGTGATAAATGCGTCCTTCGACGGCGGAGGCTTCGGGATAAATTGGACGCGTTCGTCGCGCCGCCTCAATCTCAGCTAATGCTGCTTTAGTGTCGTTTAGATCAAGTAAAACGCGGGCGAGTCCAACGCGAGCTGCGGGAAATGCGGGCCGTAGTTTCAACACTTTCCGATAGGCTGCGGCGGCCTGCGCTCGTGCTTCCTCTGTTCGTGCTTGTTCGCGGAGATTCTCGGCTTCCTGAAAAGCAAGCTCAACTGGATCGGAAGTCCGTGTCAACTTCACGACGACGTTGCCGCGACCGCTCGGTGGCGAGTTTGCAATAGCCTCGATGAATCCATTAGCGCGCACGCGTATGGTGTGCCGGCCTCGGCTGAGTGGGCTAAGTGAAAGATTTCCAGAGGCGTCGGTCTTACCGCGGCGGATGTTGTCGATCCAAATAATGGCGTTGGGCTCGGTGGTGATCGTAAGCGTGCCTGATGAATTTGCGGCCGGTTGTTGAGCGGTGGCCACTTGAGATACTAAAAGCATCAGTAAGATAAATGATCGCAGAATAAGCCTGAACATCAATACCTCTTCAAACGGTATGACAGCCTGCGAAGCAGGCGAAAGCGTAGAGCCTGGGGCGTAAGCCCCAGGATTCGGTACCGCGAAAATGTCAGCCCGTGAAACGGGCGACAGCGGCAAACAATTTAATTTTCTGTCGCCCGCTACGCGGGCTAAATCCCAAATCAACCAACTGTACCTGGGGCTTACGCCCCAGGCTCTATGCTGTCGCCTGCTTCGCAGGCTCAAGCCGAGCTGCTTACTCTTCCTGGCCGGTGCCCATTACGCGGCGGCGGCGGACAGTGGAATCTGCTGGTGCAGGCGTAGCTTCCTTAGCTCTCGGCTGTGCCGTGATCGCGTGACTCCCAACTGTCGACCGAAACTTCCCATTCTCATCATAGAGCCGCCGATATTGAAGTGTATTGCGCACGACGCCTTGAATGTAACCGCGCGTCTCCTTAAACGGTACCGCGTCAGCCCACTCATCTATTTCCGCGGGCAAAGAAGTCTGCCACTGCGCGGCACGATGTGGGCCGGCGTTGTAGGCTGCGGCAACATATTCGATTCGCCCAAACTTGTCGATCTGATCCCGCAGGTAAGACGTACCCAGCTGGATGTTCAATCGTGGTTCGTAAAGCGTCTCCGCCGTAATCGCGCGATCGACGCCGTACTTGCGCGCGGTAAGCCGCGCCGTCGGCACCAGCACCTGCATCAGTCCATACGCGTTGGCGTGTGACCGCGCCCGAGTGGCAAATATCGTTTCCTGCCTGATCAAACCCGCCACCTGATAAGGATCGAGATTCTTAGCTTTAGATTCCTGAACAATAATGTCCCAGTACGCCAGCGGATAAAAAACGTCCCATTCCGCGCGAGTCATCTCTTCCGGCTTCATTTGCGAATAATCAGGGAAGCTTTTTCGCAGCACATTCAGTGCTCGCACGTTATCGTCCTGAGAACGATAGACCTGAGCAATCGCCAGATTGACCCTGGGACTATTGGGATTTGCTTGCGAGGCCTGGGCCAACTCTTCGAGTGCCCATTCATCGACTCCAATGTTAGTCAGCTCATCGGCTTTTGCGATTCGCATCTCTTCAGCCTGTCCGGCTGTCTCTTCGGCTACGGTGACTGTCTGCAAATTCGCGATCGCCAAGCCCACAACTGAATCCGGGGCGAAGGTTCTTTTCGGCACGTTCGACAATTCAGATAACCGCTGCTTGGCGAGGTAGCCGTACCAGTTCGCGTCGTAACGTCCGAGCACTGCCTCGTAGAGGGCACGCGCTTCGGCTAACTTGCCCGCACGTTGAGAGTCGCGTGCCGCCCAGTATCCGGCGCGTCCGCGATTGTCATTGTTCTTGTCGACGTAGTAGGCGAGGTGCTCGGTCAGCAGTCTTGATGATTCCTGAAAGTCTTTTCCCTCGTGGGCCAACCACGCCAGATCGAACTGTGCCTGAGCTACCTCAGCTGTACCCGGCGCGACGCTAACCGCCGCTCTTTGGAAGTACAGGGCATCGGCAGTGTTCTTTGCCTCATTTGCGATCTGCGCTGCCGTTACGAAAGCTCGTGATGTGAACAAACTCTTGGGGAAATCACGTCGTAGCTCTTCCACGGTGGTGCGCACCTGTTCCCACTGCCGAGCACGAGCGTAAGTTTGCGCGAGATAATACAGGCCTTCTGCACGTGCTTCTCCAGCAGAAGTAGGAACACTACTCAGTGCCGCGACTGCGTCGATAGTTTTCCTTGCATTGGCTGCGGCGATTCCGAGTCGCAATCGATTTTCGGTATTCGCCAGCGCTGGAAATCTCGCCAATGCCTGGTTGTAAGCCGAAAACGCGTCGGCGAAACGGTTCGCTTCGAAGAGCTTCTCGGCGCGAGCAATCGCTTCTTCCGCAGAGCCAGGTGCGAGCCCGCCGTTCAGTTGCGGAATAGCTGTGACTGCTAGATCGCTTTCATCCGATGCCGGAGCAAAAAAGTAAATGCGCCGGTATGCGGCAAGCGCTTTAGTCGAATCGTTGGCTTGCGAGTAAGCCTTGGCGACTCTGAGAAGCGCTCCCGGATCGTCTTTGGCGGCAAGTTCTTTGAGAAGCGCCGGAACCAATCCCGCTCCACGCGTTCGCAGATGTATGTCAGCCTGGCGCAGCTTCGCTTCGCGAGCCTTTAACGAGCTCGGATAATCAGTAGCCAACTTTTCAAATACTGCGCGCGCTTCGGGCAGCCGGCTCGTTTGCTCGAGCGCATTGCCACGCATGAAGAGTGCGTAATCGCCAAGCGAGCTGTAATCCGCGACGACGGTTGTGTCGAGAAGCGTGGCGGCGCCGGCGTAATCATTCGTGCGAACTTTGATCCGCGCGCGTACCATTCTCGCCAAGGCGGCCGCCTTCGTTTTAGGAAAGTCCGACTCGATTTTCGCGACGACATCCTCAGACGGCAGAACGTCCCCGCGAGTCATCGCGCGCAGATTATTTAGAGTCTGGATTTCAGCCTGCGTTTGCTGTTGAGTCAGACAGCTAGCAGACATAAACGGCGGAAGTGAGGCTGCGATGATAACCGCTAAACCTGTGATAATCAGAACGACCCGATACCTGCCTAATCTTTTGAACAACTTGCCATCTCCTCCCAACGTGTTTGCGATTATAAGGGGAGGGTCCTCTGATTGAGAAAGTTTAGTGCCAAGTTAAGCGGAAACAGTTGCCCCCGGGTAGGAGTTGCCGAGTCTGGATGAATCGCCTTCGGCCAGAGTGCTGACCAACTCGTGATGGAAGTAGTCGTACTTCTGCGCCACTTCCGGTTTCACGCGCTTGTCGTACATGTCTCGCGAGCGGTCGATGTACTCACGCAGACGATCGTACAAGTCATGCCCCTGCCGTCCGTCGATGACTTTTTGTTCGTTGTAGAGCTTGATCTCGGAAACAAGCAAACGCGCAAAACGTCGAGCGTCATTGTGTAGACGTCTTTCCTCTTCGCTGTCGACTGAGACAGGCAGCTCGACGTCAGCTCCATAACGACGTCGCGGAACAGCGGCATCAACCGATTCAGGCGGAGCAGGAGCTTCAGCCGGTGGAAGTAATGCTTCGAATGCTCGTGGCTCAATTTTCTCTGCCTCGAGCGTCGCGACCGTTTCTGCTGGAGGAGGTTCCGGAACGAACGGCGGTGGTTCGGCCGTGTAGGGTTGCGCCGGTTCGGTTGCGTACGGTTGAGACGGCTCGGCCGTGTAGGGTTGTTCGGCCGCGTACGGTGTAGCTGGTTCGGCGGCGTACGGTTGAGATGGTTCAGCAGCGTACGGTGCAGCTGGTTCGGGCGATGCAGCCGGTTCCGCGTACTCTCGCTCGGGTACGTATGCCGGAGGTTCCTCGGGTCTTGGGGCTTCGGGTGCGGGTGCCGGGGCTTCCTTGGCCGGCGCGTGCGCGGCGAGCAACTCGACAGTCATTCCCGAAACTCGCACTAGTATCTCGAGCGCTTCCAGGTTGATGGCTTCAGAATCCAAACCGGCGGAATCAGCGTAAAGCACCGCCACTGGCCGGTTCCGGACGGTCATCGGGATCGCTACGATCCTTTGCGGAGGGTCTTCTCCGAGTCGATTGAGGATCAGATGGTCTTCAGAGTGAGAATGCGGGCCGCCGCTCCAGGTATTTTTTGACCTCGTCACTTCGCCAACGATGCTATCGGCTGAAACAGGAACTGAGATTTGTTGGATCGCACTGTCGCCCACCGTGCCTTCAAAGCCTCGGGCGCGCCAGCCGATTGCCCGCTCATTCTTGATGGCAAAAAATGCCACTCGCGGAGCAAAAGATGCGGCTCGGTTGACGAGAATCTTCAGTACCTGAGCCTGTTCGCTCTGCTCGCCAATGTCGGACACAGCAGCCTTGACGATAGCCATGTCGCTCGAAGCCTTGGCGCGAGTCGACTCAGTAGCCGCCAAATTAACGCCTTCTTCATGCGCTGCACGAAGATGTTCCAGGATGGAAGATGATACCGACCCGTCCAGTAGAACGTCACTTTGGCGATCGAGGAGCTGACTAAGAGCTTCATTAAGCCGGCCTTGTAGCTCAGTAATTTCCTGCTTTACACTGCTCAAACGCCCTTCGATGTAACTCTCAATCTCGTGACGCAAGCTTTCTTCCAGATGTCCGCTAACCACTGTTCTCGTTCCTCCGTTGTTTTCGGGACGCAATTGGTTAAACCAAGATCCCAGGGTAAGGTTTCGAGCCTCTGACAGTCTCTCCGTGTTAGAGACTTGCAGGGGCGGAAGGTCTCAGGAAGTGATTATGGACGTGCAGGATTCAGTGAGTCAAGAATTGGTTTCAGATACGATTCAAATGAGGCAATTTGACTCGGTTAAAACGTGTAAGTTATAAAAACCGACGATGCTGTCAGATCTCAGATCTGAGATCTTTTGACCAGCGACCCCAAGAGCCCAATGTCAGCTACGATTCTCATTGCCGACGACTACGAGGACAACCTCGAACTCTTACGCATATTATTGGCGGCTGCCGGCTATCAGGTGAAAGAAGCACGAAACGGGAAAGAGTGTGTGGCTGCGGCTCAAGCCGTCAGGCCCGATCTGATCATGGTCGATCTGTCCATGCCCGTCCTTGACGGTTGGGAGGTGTTTCGGCAGTTGAAAGCGGACGGGTTAACTGCACAAATCCCCTGCGTTGCCGTGACTGCTTTCGGCGACTCGGATCGCGAGTCAGCCCTAAGAGCAGGTTTTAACGCCTACGTATCGAAGCCGTTCCGTGGTGCTGAGTTGCTGGAAACCGTCGCTCAATTATTGAGTTCGCTGCAAACCCCGTCCTTTTCGTCCGAATCTGTGGCCCCGCCGCAGCCCGTCAGTGAGCCCGAACCAGCCGTGTAACTCAGCCCGAACCAGCGGTGTAATTCCAGTCGAAAAAAAATTCTGCCATCGCCATAAGTTCTTCTGTATCGACGTTTTAAAGTCTCTCGTCAGGGTTTTCCTGAACAGGACCTCAAGAATTTCTCAACCCTCCTTCTTACACTGAGACCAGAAAGTAAGCTGACGCCCTGGAATGATCGGCAAGGCGACCACGCAGGCCATACAGAGGCGTCAGCCAACCGCCGGACGTGGAGGCAAATGAAGCTTGGAGAGGTGATGGGCTCCTCTCTCCCGGCCTCCTTTGAATGAAGCGATTCGGCCGCTCGATGGCCGTCGAAGGTTGGGGGATCTTCGACGGCCTTTTTTTGCTATTTGTAGGAAATCACGGCGTGTTGAATTGACGGTGGCAGCGGGTGACCCTCGCTGCGTTGGAATCCGGCATTGCGAGCCATTGTCTCCAATTCAGAGAAGGTGTAGGCGTCACCCGACGGCGTGCTACCCAGCATCATCACGCTGAAAGCCGCGGCATCAGGCGGCGAAATACGATCTTCATTCGGCACGAACTCGAGCGTTGCAGCCCGTCCTCCCTCAGCCAGCGCCGCATGAACCTTGCGCAATAGAACTTCACAAGTCGGCGGATCGAAGTGGTGCAGGAAATTTGTCAGTAATACGACGTCATAGTCTTTGCCATAATCAACATCAAACGCGCTGCCCTCGATAATGCTGTACCGGTCAGCCACGCCGGCCTCACGAGCGTTCTCCTTAGCGACTTGCAGTACGTTTGGCCAATCCAACGCAACAACTTCAACCAGCGGATTGTTTTTCGCGAACGCAATTCCGAAGAGTCCGTGACCCGCAGCAATGTCCAGCACTTTCATTTTGCGATCTGCGCCCGGGTCAACGAGGTTAGCGAGCAGTTGCGCCGGCAACGCCATCAACGGCGCCATTCCACGCGCGAAGGTGACCCAAATCGGATTGTCATGCGAAACCGTGCCCCCGTCCGAGAGTGTCCCGCCCTTGCGCACAGTCTCGGTGAAATTCTTGAAGTTGTCGGTGAGCATTGGTGACAACATGAACTCTATTGACCCAGCCAGATAGGCTGGGGAACGCTTGTCGAGAAACATTGCGCTGTCTTGAGTAAGTTGGTAACGCCCGTCACTCTTCGTGAGGAAGCCCATGATGCAGAGGAAGTCACACAGAATCCGGATGCCGCGCTCTGAGGCGCTGACTCTCTGGGCGATCTCGGCTGCAGTCGTCTTTCCTTCACCAATGGCGGTGAAGATCTCGAGCTCGATCGCAGCCTTCAGACCTTCCGTGCGTTGATACGCATTGACGGTCTGGAAGAATAGTTCGGGAGATGGTTGCTTCGAAACAGCCGTACTCATTAATAGTCCTCCTAAGTATTAATGATCTCAAATCTGAGATCTGAGATCTGAAATCTGAGATCTGAGATCTGAGATCTGAGATCTCAGATTTGAGACATTCATGGTGTAAATGTTCGATAAAATTCAATCCCTGAATAAGTCATCCTCAGCGCTTTCCCATCAACAATCGTGTCAAACGATATCCGCTCGGCTGCATTCACTTCGCCTGGCGGCCGAAATACTGCCGTCTCGACTTGCAGGATCGGTTGTTCACCATCGAGCAAAAGCCGTCCCTTCCGTACAACCAGGCGAGTGCTGCCGTACCACGGGCTATCAGAACGGTAATGCCCAGTGTACGTGTCCCACTCTTTTGGATATTCAAAAGATTTCGTTCCGCTATATTTTTCGTTAGTCCACCAGTTTGAGCCGTGAAAGGCTTCGGCTACAGCTTCGCGGTCGCGTCCAAAGCTTAACGTGAACAACTCAAAATCGGGGTGCTTGACGATGAAACGATCTCTTCCCGCCTGCTCCAAAAAAATACGTTGGCCGTTATGTTCCATCGCGAGCTGATCGCCTTGCGCAACCAGTACGAGTTTTTTCCCTTCAGGCGACGTGAAGGTACCTGCGTATTCTGACGCGTTTGTAATTCGATCGGGTGATGGTAACGGCGCAGGCAATGCAGGAAGTTGCTTTCCATTGGCTGCAGCACTTAACAAATCCAAAGCGTACCTGGTAACGGCTACGGGACGGTATCCGCCTGAGAGTCGCGCATTCACTGAAGCGAAAGCTGCAAATCCATCGGTAATATCGGCGTACATTGAAGAGCTGAAAGCCACCATCCCGCCGGTATGACGTAAAAGCTTATGATCGCC
>DATEDU010000195.1:0-11736 GCA_035281525.1 Pyrinomonadaceae bacterium
TAGGTAAGTTGATGCTCGCGCTGGTGATGCTCTGGGCCTACTTTGCTTTCTCACAGTTTCTGATTGTCTGGTCGGGCAATCTGCCGGAAGAGATTCAGTGGTATTTACCGAGAGTGCGCGGCGGTTGGGGCGTGATCGCCCTAATGGTGATCTTTTTTCACTTTGCATTTCCGTTCCTGCTGCTGTTGTCGGCGTCGCTGAAACGCGACCCGAAAAAGTTGCTGATGCTGGCGGGGTTAATTCTGGTGATGCGCATCATCGATCTTTTCTGGATGGTCGCTCCTGAGTTCTACGAACACTTTCACGTTAGTTGGATTGACGTAGTAGCGCCGGCGGCTATTGGAGGAATTTGGCTGGCGATGTTCTTGTGGCAATTAGGCAGGCGCCCGCTAATTCCGATTAACGATCCGCAATACGACGGATTGGTGGCGCAGTCACACGCGCACGCAGGACATTAGCAGGATGTGTCTCAGTGAACTCCGTGCCTCCGTGGTGATTATTTTTACCACGGAGACACGGAGAACACGGAGAAGCAACTCAAGTTATGAATAAGACTGAGCACAACCAACACGTCACGGAGACTCCAGACGTGTCGCACATTAAGAACGTCGATGTCACTCATGAAGTGAGTGACGTAAACGTGCCGGCGCTTCTTAAGTTTGTACTGGCGCTAACGATCATGACAGTGGTCGTTTATGTTCTGATGTGGGCATTGTTCAGGTTCTTCAATACGCAAACAGCGCGGCAGGACCCGCCGCCTGGGCCGATGGCTTTGCCCGCAGAGCAAAGAATGCCGCCCGAACCCCGTTTGCAAGGCGCGCCGGGTTTCGCGGACGAGCTGGCGAAGTCGGTCCAACAGGCCACTCCGCAAAACCCGAAGGATCCACTGTGGGAAATTCGAGTTTTGCGGCAGCACTGGGAAGACACGTTGTCGAAAGGACTGAAGGACTCGTCGGGGAATACGGTTGGAATCCCGATTGATGATGCCATGAAGCAGGTGGTGGAGCAGGGACTCCCGTCGCGATCTCAGTCCGGGTCACCACAGGAAATCAAGATTCCGACGGCCGCCAGCTCCGGCCGCGTGACAGTGAAGAGGAATTGATGAAGAAGACCAGACAGGGAGACAGGGAGAAAGGGAGACGGGGCGATTCACAGCCCCCCTTCACCCAGTCGCCCCCTTTCCCCGTCCTAGTAACTTTCGGCTTGCTGCTAATTGTTCACTGTTCGCCGCTCACCGCGCTCGCGCAGGTGGGGCCGGGACGAAGCTCGCCTCTCTACGGTGCGCGCCCTGAATCAGGCATGACTTCCAGCGGACTTCCCGAGGCATTAAAAAAAGTAAGCATCGAGCAGAAGCTGAACGCGCAATTGCCATTAGATCTAGTCTTCCGAAACGAAAGCGGCGAATCGGTCAAGCTCGGCAACTACTTTGGCAAGAAACCGGTCGTCTTCGCGCTCGTCTACTACGAGTGCCCAATGCTCTGCACGCAAATCCTGAACGGCATGGTGAGCACGTTCAGAGTTCTTTCGTTCAAGCCAGGGCAGGAATTCGATGTCGTGACCGTTAGTTTCGACCCGCGCGAGACTTCCACGCTCGCCGCAGCTAAGAAGAAAACCTATGTGGGTTACTTACCCGAAGCGAAACGCGACTCTGCCGCGCAGGGCTGGCATTTTCTGACCGGCGATCCGGAAAACATTAAACAGCTTACTGAGGCTGTCGGTTTTCACTACCACTTTGATGAAAAGACAAACCAGTTTGCGCACGCGAGCGCCATCATGGTAGCCACGCCCGAAGGTAAGCTCGCGCGTTATTTTTACGGAGTCGAGTACTCGCCCAAGGATCTTCGACTCGGTTTGGTTGAAGCGTCGCAGAACAAAATCGGTTCTCCAATGGACCAGTTGCTGTTGTTTTGTTATCACTACGATCCGGCAAAGGGGAAGTACGGTCCGGTTGTGATGAATATGGTCCGGCTCGGAGGTATCGCAACTCTCGTCGTGATGTTGACTGGGTTTTTGATCATGCGACGCCGCGCGTCACGAACATTGCGTGCTGGAGGAACTGTCTAGCATGCAAACGTCCTGGGTTCCATTCGTACCGCCCAGTGCTTCCACACTTTCCGACAAGGTGGACGCTCTTTACTTCTACCTGTCCGGCGTCACCATCTTTTTCACGCTATTAATTTCCGGTGTTCTAATCTTTTTCGTAATCAAATACCGTCGACGGACAGCTTATGAAATTCCGCGACCTGTCGCCGGCTCACACAAACTGGAGACGCTTTGGTCGGTCATTCCGTTTCTCATCGCAATGAGCATGTTTGTGTGGGGCGCTCAGCTCTACTTTCAACAGTCCAAAGTACCTCAAAACGCGGTGGAGATTTACGTCGTCGGCAAACAGTGGATGTGGAAAATTCAGCACACGACCGGCCAACGCGAGATTAACGAGCTGCATGTGCCGGCGGGCCGCAAGGTCAAGCTGATCATGACTACGGAAGACGTAATCCACGACTTCTTTATCCCTGCGTTTAGAATCAAGTCCGACGTTGTGCCCGGCAGGTATACGACACTGTGGTTCGAACCGACGCAGCCCGGTACTTATCACCTCTTCTGTGCGGAATACTGCGGTATGAATCATTCGGGAATGCGCGGCTCAGTAATTGTGATGGGCGCAACTGAGTTTGATGACTGGTTGAGCGGCAACGCGAGCCAGCAATCCCCAGCCGCCGCAGGCCAACAGCTTTACCAAACGTTAGGATGCGTTTCATGTCATGGAGCAACGGGTGAAGGCGGACGCGGGCCCGCGCTCGCCGGTCTGTTCGGCAAACAAGTCTTTCTTGAAAATGGACAAACGGTGAACGCCGACGAGGCTTACATTCGAGAGTCGATTGTCACGCCGCAATCCAAACTGGTGTCAGGCTTTGGACCAATCATGCCGACATTTCAGGGCCAGGTGAGCGAGGAACAGTTGGTGCAGATCCTGGCGTTTATCAAGTCGCTGCAATCGCCCGGCTCGCAAGAGGGAACTCCGGCAGCAACGCCTCCGACGCGATCGGCAACACCGGCGGCGAGTCCGCAACCAAATACACAGCCGTCGAACAGAAGGTAAGTTATTTAGCAATGGACAAATTCGACAGACCAATGGAGGCATTCATACCGCCGGCGCCGTCGCGGATCAATTACCTCAACGCGCAATACGGGCTCAAGTCGTGGCTGCTAACAAAAGATCACAAGCGCATTGCATTACTGTATCTCGGCTCGATCAGCTTCTTCTTCTTCATCGGTGGTCTCTATGCCATGGCCATCCGCCTCGAGTTGTTGACTCCCCAAGCCGATCTGCTTCAGTCGACCACCTACAACAAGGTCTTCACGCAGCACGGGATCATCATGGTCTTCTTCTTTCTGATCCCTTCGATACCTGCCACGCTTGGAAATTTTTTGGTGCCGATGATGATCGGAGCAAAGGACCTCGCGTTCCCGCGAATAAACCTGCTCAGCTGGTACATCTACATGCTGGGAGGGTTGATTACGATTTATGCCCTGCTGGCCGGCGGAGTCGATACAGGTTGGACTTTCTATACACCTTTCAGCACAACGTTCTCTAACTCCTATGTTATTGCCGCGGGACTGGGAATCTTTATCAACGGATTCTCATCGATTCTTACAGGACTAAACTTTATCGTCACCATTCACACGATGCGCGCGCCGGGCATGACGTGGTTCAGGCTGCCGCTCTTCATTTGGTCGCACTATGCGACCAGCCTCGTCATGATTTTGGGAACGCCAGTCATTGCCATCACTGTTCTGTTGCTGGCATTCGAGCGACTGGCGAGGGTGGGCATTTTCGACCCCGCGATCGGCGGTGATCCGGTGTTGTTCCAGCACATGTTTTGGTTCTATTCACATCCCGCCGTGTACATCATGGTGCTTCCCGGGATGGGTGTCATTAGCGAACTGATCGCCAACTTTTCGCGCAAGAATATTTTCGGTTATTCATTTGTAGCCTTTTCGAGTCTCGCGATTGCAGTTTTCGGTTTCCTGGTCTGGGGCCATCATTTATTCGTCGCGAGCCAATCAGTTTATGCCGGAATGATTTTTTCCTTCCTGAGCTTTGCGGTCGCGATACCATCCGCTATTAAGGTCTTCAATTGGACCGCGACACTCTACAAAGGATCAATCTCTTATGACACGCCGATGCTATATGCGTTGGGCTTTATTGGCCTATTCACGATCGGCGGGATGACGGGGCTTTTTCTCGCATCGCTGGCCACCGACGTTCATCTCAGCGACACCTATTTCATCGTAGCTCACTTCCACTACATCATGGTTGGAGGTACGTTGCTGGCTTACCTTGGTGGTTTACATTTCTGGTGGCCGAAGATTGCCGGTCGTATGTATCCCGAGGGCTGGGGCAGATTCTCGGCACTGGTCGTTTTCGTTGGGTTCAACTTGACGTTCTTGCCGCAGTTTGTCCTCGGTTACATGGGCATGCCGCGGCGATATCACACGTACACTGAAGAGTTTCAAGTGCTGCACGTGCTCTCCTCGGCTGGAGCTTCGATTCTTGGCGTCGGCTTGTTGATCCCACTCGTGTATTTGATTTGGTCGATGCGTTACGGAAGAGTCGCGGAAGGTAACCCGTGGCATTTGCCCGGACTCGAGTGGCGCACTCAGTCTCCGCCGTTGCCGGAGAATTTCGACTATACGCCGGTCGTCACCTGGGAAGCCTACGAGTTTGCCCCGCCTGAGGAGATGGAGGTAGTAGGAAAGTTCAAGGGAGAACATGCTTCAGCTGATTGGCCGGGGCGCAGTCCTGTTTAGGAGTCTAGTGAGTGGTTGAAAGAGTGGAACATTTCGGAGTAGAGCATGAGGCGAGTCACCCCGCCTTGCAGCACCATTTCGAGAACATGGAGCAGCAGCGGGAAGCCGGAAACATCGGCATGTGGGTGTTTCTGGTGACTGAAATCATGTTCTTCGGCGGCATGTTTTTGGCGTACACACTCTATCGCTCTAGTTATCCGATGGCCTTTGCTTCCGCCAGCAATCATCTCTCGCTGCCGCTCGGTGCAGTCAATACGGTGGTTCTGATCTTCAGCAGTTTCACAATGGCGCTGGCAGTTTACAGCACGCAGATCGGCAATCGTCGCAACCAGGTCATTTGTCTTTCGTTGACGATCCTGCTGGGTCTGACATTCCTGGGCATCAAGGCTGTCGAGTACCGCGACAAGTATGTTGACTCTTTAATTCCAGGACGTCTGATTCCCTCACGTCCTTTTAATCCAGACAGCGTTCATCTTTTGCCGGATGCGGCTAAGGAGAACGTTGAGATGTTTTATTGGATTTACTTTGCGATGACGGGCATGCACGCCGTGCACATGATCATCGGTGTGGGTTTGTTGTCCGTGATTCTCTATTTCGCGGCGCGCGGGCGATACGATCCTGAATATCACAGCCCGGTCGAAATATCAGGACTGTACTGGCACTTCGTCGACATTGTTTGGATCTTTTTATTCCCGCTGCTTTATCTATTGGGCAGGCACTTTGAACATTAGTCGCGAGCAATGAGCGAACACATAGTATCAGTCCGCATCTACATCGTAATTTTTCTGGCACTGCTGGTCGGCACTGGTCTTACTGTGTGGGCGGGACTTCAGGATTTTCCCGGGCCACTGAACGTAGTAGTAGCCATCACCATTGCCATCATCAAGGCGACTCTGGTGGTGCTGTACTTCATGCACGTCCGGTATAGCGCGCGACTGATTTGGGTGATAGTCGCGTCGGCGCTCTTCTGGCTGGCGATTCTCTTCGCTCTCACCTTTGCCGATTATTGGACGCGACTTTGGCTAAGTTAGCTTCGATCGCCCACCGGTAATAACTGCCGATCTCGGATCGCAACTTCTCTCTGACACGACGGACAGCGCAATCTGATAGTCGCATCTGAAGTCTTGATCGCCGCCGAGCAGTAGGGGCACTCCCCTTTCACTTCGTTCAGCGAAAAAAGATCCCGCATCATTACCAGCGGGAGCACGATGCCTGCGATTAACAGTGGGATGCCAAAAATCAGGCCGATGCTGGTGCCGTCGCCCAGGGTGAGGCTGATTACCAGGCCGGCAATAAACAGAATTAAGCCAATAGCAATTGCGAATGAAAACCCATAGGCGCTATCAAAGCTGCGGCCACCTTTTACGTCCTCTGATCGTCCGTTAGCCATTTGCGCACGTCCTCCACATCAATCCGTAGAATAATTGCTCAGCAAAATGAAACGTTCCTATTTGGACTGCTTTTTACTCCGCGCTTTCTTGCTTGTCAAACCAAGCTGGTTGCGGCGTAGTGATGAAATTAGATGTTCGACAAGCTTTAGCTTGTCGAATTCTGGCGACAAACTGAAGTTTGTCGGACACAGATTTTGAAGCTTCAAGCGTTGCTGTTAAAGTATCGCCTTTTGAGCACGACCATGAACACCACTTCTGTGATTCCCTTCGAGACTTTTTTGAACGCACATGATGAGGAAGCGTGGCTCGGCGCCGTTACGTCGTTGCTTCGTTCAATTCACGAGGTAGATAAGTCTGCGACGCAAATCTGGTTCGCCTTCTACCCACTGAAACTTTTCAAAGCTTTGAAGGAAGCGAGGGATCGTGATCAACTTGCAAGAGAGTTGTTGCTTCAAGGCAAATACCACTTGAAGGATCAGATCGATTCTTCGCACACATTTCTTTACGGTCATCGTTACTGGCCTCGGGTGAAGCGGGCGATTGCTGAACATGCTAATCAATTTGCTACACGGCCTGCAGCTTCGTTGGCGGATGAGATTTTGGAGGTCGCACAAGTCGTTGCAAATGCTTTGAAGGTTGACGTCTCACTCGTCGTGGGAATCACAGCCGTTGGGTTCATGACAGTACAGCAAGTGGGTCTCGAGGCTTTCAATGCAAGAAATGGAGAAGTGCTCCTCGATTCAAAGCACGCGAAAAAGTCTCCCCAGCAGGTCTTGAAAGAGCGCGCCAGGGACGACAGCCAGGGCTTGTTCGGCTTTCTGAAAACAGTCGATAAGAAGTGGACAGTCACATACGACGAGAACGACGACGGCGCCAAATATAAGCTAAATCATGCTCAGGATTTGGCGTGGGGCGCAGCTGACGATCGCACGCGGAACTGGCGAGAAATCGATCCGCGTCGCATTGAAGGGCCGATTCCGGTCGAATGTCGTTCAGCGTCCTGCGGCACGTGTTGGGTTGGAGTATTGGGCGGAGCGGAGAAACTGTCTGATGTTGCTGCTCGAGAGGGAAAGCAGATTAAAAAGTTCGGGTACATAGATACGGCAGAAGCGAAGCCTTTGATCCGCCTCGCCTGCCAGGCCCAAGCTCATGGAGCCGTCTCAATCGTGATCCCACCCTGGAACGGTGTGTTTGGAAAGTACCTCGAAGGTAATAAGACGGATTGAAGTTACAACTATGCCGCAACGTCGATGTAGGAGGAATAAGTACTAGGCTCCGGAACCTCATAGCCCTCTTGTCTCAATCCTTCGATATGAAACTCAATGGCCTCCCGAATATTTTTTTCAACTTCCTCTTGCGTTTGGCCTGTCGATCCGCAGCCAGGCAGATCTGGAGAATAGGCTGAGTACCCAGTGCTGGTCTTTTCGACGATTATCAGGTATTTCTTCAAAGCTTTAATCCTGCCTGTTTTAGTATGTTGTTGAGTGTCAGGCGCCAATTCATTCCCAAGTTTTCCCGGCACTGTCACTAGTCCACGCTTGCTTGGATGCTTAAATTGGTGATGGCTTCCTTTTGTTCTTACCCAAAACCAACCATCTCGTTCTATAACGCGGATGAGGTCGCGTACTTTCATGAGCAAACAATAGATCTCTCAGTACGCATGGGTCAATAGGGTGAAACCTTACTCCAACATTTCACCGCTTTACTTTGTTCTTGCTGCCGCCATCATCTGGAGTACCGGAGGGCTCTTCATTAAGTGGACCTCACTCTCCGGACTCGAGCTCTCATTCGGACGCTCGTTGCTCGCGGCGATTACTGTAATCATCTTCACTCGCCGTGAAGGCTTCGGCATTAACCGCATCACGGCACTGACGGCAGTACTCTACGCCGCACTACTGCTACTGTTTGTTCTGGCAACGAAAGCTACGACAGCCGCCAACGCTATCTTCCTCCAGTACACGGCGCCAGTCTACGTTCTCATACTTGAGCCTTTGCTATACAAGGAAAAGTTTAGGCGCCGCGATCTGATCGTAGTGATCTTCTGCGTCATTGGGATGTCCCTTTTCTTCATTGGCAAGCTTCGACCACAGGATGTTTTGGGCAATCTTCTCGCGCTCGCGTCCGGACTTTGCTTCGCTCTCTACTTCCTGTTGCTACGTCATTCCAAGTCGCGCGACGTGAACCGCGCATCGTCGGTTATCTACGGCAATCTTCTCGTCGTTCTGATTTGCGCGCCTTTTGGTCTCGCAGCAATGCCAAGCCTGACAAAATTTGATGCTCTCGTCGTCATTTACTTAGGCGTGGTACAGATTGGAGTTGCGTACACGCTCTTCACGCTAGGGATGTCGCGTGGAATTCGTTCTCTGGATGCCGGAATCGTAGGCTACATCGAACCGGTCTTGAATCCGGTGTGGGTGTTTCTGGTTTTGGGCGAGCGTCCCTCGAAGTGGGCATTGATTGGCGGCACCATCATCGTCACCGCCGTCGCGGTGCATACAGTCTTGAAGGCTAAGGAAAATCGTAAACCAATAGTCGCTCGAGAGCTGCCTGCACACTATTAATCGGCCACAGATTCACACGGATAATCACGGATTAAAACAAAATATCTACGAGGAGATTACTTGTTATTCGTTCTTATCTGTGTTCATCCGTGCAAATCTGTGGCTTATTTTTGAGATACTCTAAACTTGAGTAGTCCAACTTAATCTGGTTATCTATACCGTCATTTTCGAAACCAACAAGCAGGAGATTATTTGAATGGAATCAACTACAGGAACACAGGCGGCAATGTTAACGACGGATCCAGTCGCACACCTAATGCAGATCGTTCTGGGATGTTTTCCCACCCAGGCTGTTTACGTAGCTGCGAAACTCGGCATAGCGGATTTAGTCAAAGATGGGCCACGCACAGCAGCTGAACTGGCCGGCCAAACTAATACTCATGAGCGTTCGCTGTATCGCGTGTTACGGTCGCTCGCAAGCGTCGGAATATTCACTGAGACCGAGTCGAACAAGTTTGCGTTAACTCCGGCTGCCGAACTTCTGCTCTCGGACCATCCAGGATCCATGCGCGACGCCGCGATCTTCATGGGCGAGAAGTGGCATTGGGCTGTTTATGGCGAGATGCTCTACAGCGTACAGACTGGCAAGGTCGCATGGGAGAAGGTTCACGGCCACGAGGTCTTTCCATACTTTCAACAACACCCTGCGGAATACGAGATCTTCAACCGCGCGATGACGAGCATGTCAACTAATGTTCTGCCGGCGTTGGTGGAAGCTTACGATTTCACAGGCGTTGATACGCTTGTCGATATAGCAGGCGGCCATGGGATGCTTCTGTCAGGCTTCCTAAAAAGGAATCCCAAGCTCAAGGGAGTGTTGTTCGATCTTCCGCAGGTCATTGACGGCGCGCCTTTGTTGTTGAAGGAGGAAGGTGTTGCCGATCGCGTACAACTGGAGTCGGGAGACTTTTTTGAAAAGGTGCCGGCGGGTGCTGACGCTTACATGATGAAGTTCATCATTCACGATTGGGATGATGAGCGCTCGCTGAAGATTTTGAGAAACATCCACCGCGACTCGGCTTCCAACGCGCGACTGTTGTTATTTGAAATGGTAGTGCCGGCTGGTAATGAGCCGCACTTCAGTAAAATTCAGGATTTGGAAATGCTCGTGTCACCCGGTGGAGTAGAACGCACCGAACAGGAATACAGGGAATTGCTCGGTCAAGCAGGATTTGAGCTTCGGCGTATTATTCCGACGCAATCACCATTCAGCATAGTGGAAGCGTTCAAGCGTTGAGTTCCAAGCCCGACAGGAACGCGTTTACCAAAAAAGAGTGGAAGTTGATTGAATCGCTGCGCACTCCCGCTGAGGTGCAGCGATTCTTCACGTCTATGCCGTACAACTGGGAGCGTAATGGCGGCACAATGCGCTCATTTCGCGAAGTTGTCCGGAGGAATGAAGCTCACTGTCTCGAAGCGGCAGTGGGAGCAGCGGTAATTCTCGAACAGCATGGCTACCCGCCGCTGCTACTGGACCTGGAATCTCACGATCTCCTCGACCACGTGATTTTCGTATTTCAGAAGAATGGGAAATGGGGATCGATTGGGCGCTCGCGTGATATCGGATTGCACGGGCGGCGTCCCGTTTTTCGATCGCTGCGAGACTTGGCCTGGAGTTACTTCGATCCTTATGTCGATTTTACGGGACGAATAAAAGGTTACGGGTTGACGAGTTTGTACGAGTTGGGTAATTACGATTGGCGCTTTTCTTCCCGGCGCATGCTGAAGATTGAAGATCACCTGCGCGCGATACCTCACCGGCCGATGCACTCTTCGGACAAAAGATATGAACGTCTGCACGAACGCTACAAACGTTACAAAAGAAGATACCCAGACAAGTCGCCTTCGTATTACGACAATCGCCATCAATGGATGTTGTAAATTACCCGCCGTGGTATACTGCCGGACATCCTCAACGGAGAATCTCAAAATGGATTGGGTGAACACATCTCCTCTAGTCAAGACTTACACGCTTGAAGAGTTTTGGGCCCTTCCCGAGCCTCCGGACCACTCCAAGGTCGAATTAATTGCAGGAGTCCTCTATATGACCCCTCCTCCCGGTTCCGGCCACAACAACGCCGTGAGCAGGCTTAATCGCTTGCTAACTGAGTATCTGATCAAGTCTGACGACAAGGGCACGTTGTTTGTGCCCCGCGCGGCCATCTGGACCAGCGCCAACACGTACCTCGAGCCCGACTTGTTTTATGTGTCGGCTGAAACGACGGAAGGACTCGATCCGAAACATTTCACTACCGCCGACCTTGTAATCGAAGTTATTTCACCGGGCTCGGCCATCTACGACCGCAACACTAAGGCAGATACTTATGCGGCACTTGGCGTTAAGGAGTTGTGGCTGGTTGATGAAGCGTTCCAGATAATCGAGGTACGTTATCCGACCCCAAGCGGGTCAGGTGTTGGCAAGACATATTCAAGGGGCGATAAGTTACGATCTCAGGTACTCCCAGACTTCGAGTTCGATGTAAGCAGAGTCTTCGGTTAACAGTTTTCCTACGCTAATCGTTCCCAGGAACGCTTACCCGTTCGAAAAGTGTCATTACCACTTGCTCGGAGAGACCAGGCGCTTGGTGACAGACTTGATCCGAGACTCGTTCGGAGGCTCACGTTCAGCTTGCAAAGGCGGCAAGGGTTTATGGACATCGCAATATTCATGCGGCTCGTTGCCTCTTGGGTATGTCATCGTCCGCTTGGTCGGACACTCACGTCTTGCTACCTTCCCCGTTAATGGATCGATCGTCACCGTCGCAGTGGGCATAGGTAGGACGGCGGTAACGCTCTCTCCAGTCGTCTGTTGCGGAATGGATTCTTCTTCACTCTGTTCTTTTCGATTCTTGACCCTCTCGCTGCGTTCAGGATCCGCGCGATTATCCGATTGTTCATCAACCTCAAGAGCTTCAGTTTGTTCGGTCGCAACAGAAATCTGTGCTTGTTGCTGATTGCGACGAATCGAACGC
>DATEDU010000196.1:0-60585 GCA_035281525.1 Pyrinomonadaceae bacterium
TGGCGCTGGGTCGCGTCGACGCAAATAATTCGAAAGAAAACTTTGGACTTTCGCCACTGGCAATCCGCATGTCGCGTTCGACGAACGGCGTAAGTCGTAAGCACGGAGAGGTATCTCGCGCGCTTTGGCGCAAACTCTGGCCCGAGCGAACCACTGACCAAATTCCCATCACACATGTAACGAACGGCGTGCACGCGCCAACTTGGGTTGCACCAGCCATCGCGTCACTCTATCGGAAGTACGTCGATGAAAACTGGCAGGAGGTACTCGCCGACAAGGCAGTCTGGTCGCGCGGAATCGCATCGATTGCTGATGAAGAGTTGTGGTTGGCCCATTCGCTTTTGAAGCGACGCCTCATCGAGTTTGTCCGGAAACGATCTTACCAGGCGCGGCTTGAGCGCGGTGAGAACGCCGAGTACATCGAAGGAGCGCGCACGATGTTCGATCACGAAGCATTGACCATTGGCTTTGCGCGACGGATCGCCGGCTACAAGCGATGGGGACTATTGCTAACAGATCCTGATCGACTGCTGCGAATTATTAATCAGGTGAATCGTCCGGTGCAGTTTGTCTTTGCGGGAAAGGCTCATCCACAGGATCAGGGAGCCAAGCTCATTCTGCAACACGTCGCGCAATGGAAATATGATGTTCGTATTCGGAATCGAGCGGTCTTCATTCAGGACTACGATCAGGAGATTGCGCGGCAGTTAGTGCAATCAGTCGATGTTTGGCTTAACGTGCCGCGGCGGCCGCAAGAGGCTTCCGGGACCAGCGGTGAAAAAGTTGCTTTTAATGGCGGATTGAATCTTTCAGTGCTCGATGGGTGGTGGCTTGAAGGTTATGACGGATCCAGCGGCTTTGCTGTTGGAGGTTCAACTGAAGGTGCTGAAAGTGACAATGTGGATACTGCCGACGCGGAGTCGCTTTATCGCGTGCTCGAGCAGGAGGTTGTCCCGCTCTATTACGACCGTGACGCTGATGGGCTACCGCGAAAATGGATTGCCATGATGAAGCACTCAATCGCGACCCTTGCTACGCAATTCAATAGTGACCGAATGGTGCGAGAATACGCCGAAAGAATCTATTCATAACCTCATAATGATCGGTGCAGCCGATGTGCTAGACTAATCATCCGCGGTTTGAAGCCTTCATGAAATACTGCACTACCTGCAAGGCCAAATATGAAGACAGCGTGAGCTTCTGCCCCCTGGATGGCGAAGTCCTTGAAGACGACCCGTCATCGGTCGTTGGCACCGTTCTCGACGGCCAGTATCAAATCGAGAAGATGCTGGGCAAGGGTGGAATGGGTGCAGTCTACCAGGCGCGACACATTCTTTTGGGCGACAAGGTAGCGATCAAGATTCTGCCGCCCGAGGTTCGCACCAACGCTGAATGGCTGCGTCGATTTCGCCGTGAAGGCCAAGCCGCGCGCCGCTTTCGTCACCCTAACGCGGTAACCGTTTACGATCTCCGGACATCAGCTGACGGCACTGTGTACATGGTGATGGAGTTTGTCGAGGGCCACACGCTCGGCGAAGAGATGAAGAGACGAGGTGCTGTGCCGCCGTCCCAGGCCTTCGAACTCCTGGAGCCCATCATGAGCGTGCTGAACACGGCGCACGCGATGGGAGTGGTGCACCGAGATCTAAAGCCTGACAACATCATGATCGGCAAGTCGAGCACCGGCGAGCCCGTTGTGAAGTTGCTCGATCTCGGCATTGCCAAGATGCGAGAGATTGCCGGAGCAGACGGTGGTGGCACAACCGCACTCACGATCGCGGGGCAAGTGCTCGGTACGCCGCATTACATGTCGCCGGAACAGTGGGGTGAGCTCCCGCGCGATGGTGACTCGGAAATTGACGGCCGTGCCGACATCTACAGTCTCGGTCTGGTCTTTTATGAAATGATCGTCGGCCGGCGACCGTACTCCGGCGTCACGCTTCATGAGCTGCGTCGTGAGCACATTGCAGTCGTGCCACCACCGCTGCATGAAACTGTTGCCGGTGTCTCGCGCGCGTTTAGCGAAGCCATTACACTCGCAACCGCTAAGGATCGCGCGGATCGACCAGCGACTGCAGGAGAACTGGCTGAGAAGTTGCGCTCGGCCCTCACGGCACCACCAATGTACGATTTGGACCGAACGGTTCCAGACCTTCCTCATTTTCAGGAGTCGAGAGCCGAGACTTCGAGCGTACCGGCGGCGCAAAGCACGAAATCGGACGTCAATGCACCGACTGTAATTACGGTCGATTCGTCCGCTACTGCGCCGATCCTTCCAAGTGGCGCTCCCGGCGAGACTCCTGAAGTACGGCCGACGTCCGGCGGGAGTGTGGTGCCTGCGGAACGACCGCGCGTCGAAAGCGCTCCATCACCGGTTCCTGTACCGCAGCGGCCATCAAAACCGGCAGAGCCAGTCGATTCATCGTCCAGCATTACAATTCCCCAAACTCCGGCGACTCAACCGGCGCGGCGTGGGCCATGGGTATTAATTGGTGTTGGAGCTCTCGTGCTGATTCTTGCCGTCGTCGGTGTGGGTGGTTTTTTTGCGTTTCAGTGGCTGGGCTCTAACAATGAAAAGGCATCGACTGGATCGACTGAAACCAGAGGTACTGCGGCTACGTCAGAAGTTCGGGATTTAGGCCGCTATTGGCTCGAAATAATGACCTCGCCGCTTGGCGAGTCGTCGTCTGTTGCGGGCGTGGTCCCACTTGCTTCATCACAGCCTTTCAAATTCCACTTTGTGTTGAGCGAGGATGGATATCTATATATCCTCGGCCCCGGCGAACGGAACCAGTTGACGGCATTTTTGACGGCAAAGCCTGCACCGATTTCCGGAGTTGAAAGCAATCAGGTGAAAAAGGGTGCTGATTTCAGTTTCCCGAGCGGTCTGGAACATTGGCTGGAGTTAGACAAGAATCCAGGAACGGAAGTCTACACGATCCTTTTTTCGCCCACACCGCTGAGCTCACCCGGATTCCTGACTGCGCAGGCGACCGGAAAGCCATTAAGTGCATCCGAGCAAGCGGAGTTCGCCGATTTTGTCGCGAAATACAAGGCGAACCAAGCTGCAATCGAACTCAATAATGGGAATGCCAACGAGCCTTTCGTGAATGTTAAGGTGCCAAAAGGCGCCTCCACTAATCCATCCATCTTCGAGATACGTATCCAGCATAAGTGACTTCCGACGCATTCAAAACGTTTTTAAGGAGAACGAGTCGAATGAGAATGAAGATTAAACTTGCCTGTGTATTTGGTGCGACTGCTGCTTTCGCCTTTTTGAGTCTGGCGATGACTCCAGCGCAAGAGCTTGACCAGGAGGACGTACGTGGCGCCTTTCTGACCACCCGCCCTAAATCCACACCTGCAAAGAGCAGTACTGGTTCAACAACAGCACGGCCGAAAAAGCGACGACCAGCTCCGACTCCTGAGCCGGTGGATAAACCAAATAAAGAACCGGTATCAGGTGGAAAGACGGCTGATGGTCCGGCGAAGAGCAGAGCTGCGAAAATCGGACTGGGCCTGACACTTTTCAGTCGTGACTCAAATGGTCTCGCGGTGCGAGTGGATCCGGAACGAGTATTCCAAACTGGCGATCGCGTCCGCGCGCTGCTCGAGACCAACATCGATGGTTACCTCTACATTTTCAATACGACAGATGGAGGTAAACCAGTGATGATTTATCCCAACCCCGAGCTGGACGAAGGTGGCAACTACATTCAGTCACATATCCCGTTCGAAATTCCGGACAGTGTTGCCGATCAGGAGCGTCTTCGATGGCTTACGTTTGATAAAAACCCGGGAGCCGAACGACTCTTCTTCGTTTTTACGCGCGAGCCGTTGGCCTCGATACCGATTGAAGACGAGCTGATTAACTTCTGTCGTGATAATGCTCAGAGTTGTCCGTATCAACCTTCAGAAGAGGTATGGACAAAGATCCAAACGGAAAAGGGTGGGCCTGTGAAGATCGCGAAAAGCAAAACCTACGGGAAATCACAAACCAGGGGCGAGCAAGAGGCGACGACACGCGGTCTGGGGCTGAGTAAGGAAGATCCCGAACCTTCGATGGTGATGATGGCGGCCTCTCCGAATACTCAGATGTTGGTCGCAATGCTCGAGCTGATCCATAAATAAGATATTTGATGAGGAGTTTTTCTGATGAAGTTTGTTATGAGGTTATTTGTCGCGTTGTCTTTGGCTCTTTCCCTCGCGATCGGCATCTTTTCAATTCGTAACCAAGCCAGCGTCGTCACAAACCCGCCGCAGCAACAAAGCAGTGCGTCCGCCGCGCTACAGCAAGGACGTCGATTGCTTAGACGGGGAAATGCTGATCAGGCCTTAGTTCAACTCCGGACAGCACTCGACTTGTACACGGCCGCCAAGGACAGACGCGGAATTGCGGCTGCTCACAACGAGCTCGGCGACCTGTATTTCCGCCAGGGACAATCCAAAACTGCCTTGGAACATTATCAGCTTGCCTATGACGCGCTCACCGGAGCGCTGAGCCAGGAACAACGGAACACTGCGGCCGCCAGCAGCGCAGCATCTCGCGTCGGTGATGCTAGGGCTGGCCAACTAACAGAGACTGCCGCGAGCGTGAGCGATACAGGATTCAACGCTCAGCTTTTGTTGGCAAAGATTGGCGACACGAATTTTCGGTTGGGCGAAAGGAGTGCGGCCGCGTCCGCTTATAGCCGGATGGCTCCGAAGAAGCCTGAGAGTGCGGCGAAAAAAGCGGGAGGCTTGTTTGGCAGGATCGCTCCTTCGATTGCGATCGGGAACGCCACGGACAGTGCAACGCTAGGTTCGGCAGCGGGCGCGGTTGGTGGAGCCTTGGTAGCAAAGAACGAGCTCGATCAGTATCGCACTTCGATCGTCTACATGACTTATCACCTAGGCATGGGTCGATTGTCATTCAGTGCCAATGATCTGGAAGGAGCCAGGAAGCACTTTCAGGAAGCAGCCGACGCCGGCAAAGGCGCCCTGCCCATGATCGCGAACCTGGGACAAACGCGCCGCTTTAATGCCGCCGCCAGAACGAGCCTGGGAGACGTTGCGCTGCGCCAGGGGAACTTAAAACAAGCGAACAGTTACTACAAAGATGCAATTAAAGATGCGAAGGAAGATAAGCGCCCGGACTTGATGTGGCCCGCACAGCGTGGTCTTGGCCGAAGCCAGTGGTTGCAGGCGGCTCAGGAAAAAGATCAGAAGAAGGCGATGCAGGCACGAGAGGCCGCACTCGTTAGCTACCGCGAAGCTCTTCAAAATGTAGAGACGTTACGCTCGGGCAGCTTGCGCGCAGACGAATCGCGCACAACCTTTCTCAGCACGACCAAGGATGTTTTTGACGAAGCTGCCAGTGCGTTGGCAAAGATGGCGATCTTGAATGCCGGAGGTGCTACGACAGCGTTGTCAGGCAAGGCGCTGGAGTACGCTGCTGAGGCATTTAAAGTCACCGAACAGTCCCGCGCGCGGTCGTTGCTGGATTTGCTCAGCGAGACGAACGCTTCCATCACACAAGGTGTTCCACCCGAGCTTCTGAAACAACGACAAGAGAACCTGGAACAGCAGCAGCAAATTGCCGAACAGTTGACCGGAATTGCACTAACTCCGGACGAACCCAAGAAGAAGCCGAGTGAATTGGAGAGCGATCTGGAAAAACTCCAGACAAAGTTTGATGAAATAGAGAACCAGATCCGTGTAGCTAGTCCGAGCTATAAAGCATTGACGTCGAACCAGCCACTAACGCTTGCTGAAGTGCAGCAAAAGGTGCTCGACGGTCAAACGGTCTTACTCGAATACAGTCTGGCTGCTGACGCCTCCTATCTTTGGACAATTAGTTCAACTGAAGCTCGACTGTACGAACTGCCCGGAAGAGCAGTTCTCGATAAGCTTGTAGAAGATTTTCGTGCGCAATTAATCCCTTCAAAAGTGAGGCGCCGTCTCGTCAGTTTGGACGCAGCCGATGCCACGCGCGGGTTGGGTGTTGTTTCAGCTTCTGAGGATGCGGCTCCACTGGCCACCGCTGCCAATGCAATTTACAAAGCTGCGGTCGAGCCGGCCGCTGCTGTCATTGCTAAGAACAGATTACTCGTCGTCGCTGACGGTTCGCTCAATTACATTCCGTTCGAAGCGCTGGTGACATCAGCCGCCTCCGGCGACTATTCGTCTCTGTCATATCTCGTCAAAACCAACGAAGTCATCTATGCCCCGTCGGCTTCCGTAGTCGGCGCCATTCGAGAGCAGCGGCGTCCGAGTACTGGAAACGCGTTGCTGATCATTGCCGATCCTGTTTTTAACTCGCTTGACCCGCGGGCTAAGGGCGTTGCCGCTTCAAGCTCAACTGCTGAGACACGTGGGTTGGGACTCGCGAGTGCCTTAGCGGATGTTGAAGGTCAAAGTGCTGTTACGGCAACTGAAGGAGCCAAGATGCAGGGATTGCCGCTCGCCCGCTTGCCCGGCACACGCACGGAAGCCGAGCAGATTTCAGGATTGGCAAAGAAATCGGGACTCCAGGCTGACATCTGGTGGGATCTCGTGGCAAACGAGGAGAACGTTGATGCTCGTGACGTTTCAAAATATCGCGTGCTGCACATCGCGACTCACGGCTTGCTGAATGTCGAGCGCCCGCAATTCACCGGAGTAGTGCTGTCGCTGGTCGGCAACAAGAGCGAGGATGGCTTCCTGCGAACAGATGAAGTTTTCAATCTGCGTCTCGGCTCACCGCTGGTCATGCTTTCGGCTTGCGAAACCGGAGTCGGCAAGCAGAAGCGTGGTGAGGGCGTCATGGGCTTGACGCGCGCTTTCCTGTACGCGGGCGCACCGACTGTCGGCGTCAGTCTTTGGTCGGTGGCTGACAAATCAACTGCTGAATTGATGACGGACTTCTACCAACGCCTGCTGGCACCAGCGGGCGCATCGGCAGCGATGCGCGAAGCTCAGCTCGCCATGATTGATGGCAAGAAATACAGCGCACCTTTTTACTGGGCTCCGTTTGTCCTGGTCGGCGACTGGCGCTAATCAGTCTTTCGCTTGCGCCTGACTTTCCGCGCAAACAGACTCATAACTCCTGTGGCCAGCAGTGCCAGCGTTGCTGGCTCTGGCACAGGATCGCCTTCCAGCGGCGTGCCTTCCACCACCAGGTTGTCGAGCCGATTATTTCCTGTCGACGAAGTTGCTCCATTGAACACAATTCGAAAGGTCGCGTTGGGGTTGTTGATGAGGCCTGCAATCCCGCTTAAGTCGAAAGCGACAACAGAAAATGAAGCGGCCGGATTGTATGGCGCCGAAAAGTCTATGAATGTAACCCCGTCCAGACTGTACTGAAACTGATTACTGTTGAAGCCTGTTGAAGTGCGCTGAGTGGCAAACGAAACACTGATGCTGCCGAACCCCACCGTGCTCACGCTGAACGTAATGCTCTGACCGTTGTTCGCGATACCGGCGAGACTTAACGCCTGCAACGCAGCATCTCCCTGCCGCGCATTAAGCGTTGTGCCCGAAGCGAATATGAAGCTCGGGAAAGAAGTGATAAGCGAGCCGATGCCATGATCGACCGAAAGATTAGAATCGTTGAAATTCCAGATTGCAATTTCATCGGCCCGGACGGGTGACGGTTGTGCAGCAAAAAGCAACACGAGAGTCACAACGATCAACGGGATGCGAATAGATTTTGAAAGCTTTGAGTTGGTGAGGATGGACATGTTTTCTCCTTCATGAGGTCGAGGATTTCTTAGCGACGAGACCTTACAGAACTGGTCGTGAACTCGTCAATGGCGAAAACCTCTATTTATGAGCCGATTTTATCCTCTGTTTGTCGGAACCAGATTTGGTACGTTAATATCCGAAAAGCTCTTAGACCTGAGGTAAAACGTTCCGTGGATAATCATTTTCGTAGGATTTCCGAATCGCAATCATTCGACGAACTATTGTCCCGCTCCAATGAGCGTCCGGTGGTGATTTTCAAACACAGCATCAGTTGCCCAATTAGTGCCGCAGCCTATCAGGAGATGAGTCGAATCCAGGACGTGTCCCTGGTCGAAGTTCAAACCGCGCGCCAACTGTCGAACGAAATAGAAAGACGGACGGGTGTGTCGCATGAGTCTCCGCAGGTGCTGGTCTTGCGGAACGGCAAAGTTGTTTGGGAAGCCACACACTGGGATGTGAAAGAGGCCCAAGTGGCGAAAGCTTTAAGAGAAAACGCGTAATGGAAGAAATGCGTGGGCCGGCTATTGAGCCTCGAGAGATCTCCAAGGAGAGCGATAGCAGGCTGCGTATCACTTGGGCGGATGGGACCGTTTGCCAATTTGAGGCGGCCGATTTGCGACGCTCGTGTCCGTGTGCTCAGTGCGTCAACGAGTGGACGGGGCAGCGAGTTTTGAAACCGGAAACGATCTCAGAAGAGCTAACCATTTCAGACTTGAGCATCGTGGGTCGCTACGCGCTGAATTTTCGCTGGAGCGATGGACATGAGACGGGTATTTACAGCTTTCGCTATCTTAGAGAGTTGTGCGACAGCAACTCGAAAGGATGAAGTGGACTGCGTGTTATGAAGGAACAAGACTTTTTTAACGAGAAACAGGAACTGAAAAAGGCGACGTACAGTTGCCCTCACTGCCGCGAGCGTAGCGAGTACGAGGTTCGGTGGTTAAAGCGAACTAAGAAATCCGCTCCGCCCCGAGGCGCCAATGAGCAGGACCGCATGCGTTTTCAAAAGTCGCGTGACTACATGGTCAGGGTTGACGACATGCTGGCCTGCAAAAACATGCGTTGCCGCAAGCGCTTTGAAATTCCCAGCTCCCAATCAGTTGTATTTATTTAAGGCCGCCGGAAAAATACTGCAAGTGACAGCCCGCAATCCGCTCTCCCACAGCTGCGCGAGCGGGCTTTTCAAGTAATACCTGGTTAAGAATAGAAGACAAAGGCCACCAGGGGATGGCGTGTGGATTGCTCGTGGCAATCAAGGCAAGGCATCAGGATAAGAATATGCAAAATGGACAATTCGCAGGCGCGAGTAAAAGCAATACATCGATTCTTTCCCCGTTAGAGCGACGGATCACGCCGTTGATCCTTCCCAAAATCCCCACGTGGGTAGAAACATACCACTTGACGATGCTCACGTTGGTTTGGTCGCTGTTGATTGTGTTCTTCAGCTATCTGGCAGTTTCGAACATGAACTGGATGTGGGCTGTCTCTGGAATGATCTTTCTGCAGTACGTGACGGATCACTACGACGGCAAGGTTGGACAGTATCGCCAGACAGGGCTGGTCAGGTGGGGCTATTACATGGATCACCTGCTGGACTACTTATTTTTGTGCTCGGTCATAATCGGTTACGTCTTCATACTTCCCGAGAAGTCGCGTATACAGCTGTTCATTCTCCTGGTGATTTTCGGAGGGTTTGTCGTCAGCTCGTTTCTCGCTTTTTCGGCTACTGACCGGCTAAAAATAAGTTATCTAAAACTCGGACCAACCGAGTTTCGGTTGGCCCTGATTGTAATCAATACCCTGCTAGTCCTTTTCGGCAAGCGGTACATGATCAGCGGGTTAAAGTGGGTCAACGCGGGCGCTCTGATCGCGTTAGTTTACGTCGTTTACCAAACTCACAAAAAGATTTGGCGGCTCGACATGGAAGCGAAAGGTGAAACGGAGACTTCCCGGACGCCTGTTGTGAAAAGCTACGCACCTGCATCCGAGGCATACGTGTTTGCGGGGGCTTCGGAGACTTCTTCGCGCGGCTAACTCATCCGAAAACCGTCACTTTTCGTATTTTACGAGGTGCCGAACCACTTTGACCGAGCGTGACTGGGACTGCGGTCCCGCGTTTGCAAGACACACTAATGATTTTCGTTCTCCTTTAAGAATCTGGGAACTCCGGGAAAGAAAAAGCGTTCTAGAGTACACACAGGTGAAATGTAGGTATAGGGAAATGTCAGCGAAAAAAACAGTTCGAATTATCAAAAAAGCTCAAATCA
Source organism: Pyrinomonadaceae bacterium (assembly GCA_035281525.1). Taxonomy (GTDB): domain Bacteria; phylum Acidobacteriota; class Blastocatellia; order Pyrinomonadales; family Pyrinomonadaceae; genus PSRF01. The sequence goes on from DATEDU010000196.1 coordinate 9,972, forward strand.
AACAGGTAGAGCAAGCTCAAGCAAAGACCAACTCTGCTCGCGACACAGCGCGCGATATGGTGAAAACGGTCACCAATTGGGTTAATGAACTTCAGCAAAAGAGACGGACCGAAACGGCCAAAGCCCTCAAGCTCATCTCTGATACTCCGCGTCCCAGCGAGATTTAGAAGACTCTCCTGCCGGTCAGCAGTTCAAGCTTTACCAATTGACAGCGTTCAGTTCGAGGCATAGCATCTCGAAACGCCTCGACGAGCGAACCTCAACAGGAAGTTGGGTGCAATGGCGACAAAGAAATCTCGGCGGAAGAGGCTCAGACAGACGGGCCGGCCAATTTTTGACAGCATCAGAAAGCCGTCGGCACCTCCTGGGCATCCGATGAGTCACGCCAAGCCTGATGAAAAGGCGAGACCTGCCGGCCGCAAGGCCAAGCATAAGCAGAAGCCGGAGTTGGACCTTGACGATTAGCGATGTCAGCCGAAAAAGCTGTTCAAATTGAAGTTGCTCGCGCTTTTGTCCAACACGCGCGCAACTATCTCAAAAACGATTACCTGCCAAAGCTCAAACGCTGCCTCGAAAGTTTGACGGACGAGCAGGTGTGGTGGCGCGCGAACGAAGAGTCAAACAGCATCGGTAATTTACTTCTGCACTTGTCGGGTAACGCTCGGCAGTGGCTCGTGAGTGGATTGGGACGCGAAGCAGACCATCGCGAGCGTCAGCAGGAGTTTGATGAACGTTCATTGATTTCGCGCGACGAGTTGCTGGCGAGATTAGAAACGACGCTAACTGACGTTGATCGAGTTCTGGCTGACTTTGACGTGGAACGAATCCTCGAACAGCATCAGATTCAAGGCACAGCCGTCACGGCCTTGGAAGCAATTTTCCATGTCACCGAACACTTCTCCATGCACACCGGGCAGATCATCTTGATTACAAAGATGCTGACTCAGACCGATCTCCGCTTCTACGAGTTCGATGGCACCACCCCAATCACACGCTGGCACTCCAACTAAATATGCCTGTACAGGTTGGCATCGGTAACGGCTGGAAAAACCAAATCATTCACGGGGACTGCCTGACAGTCTTGCGGGAGATCCCGTCCGATTTCATCGATCTCATCATAACCTCTCCTCCTTACGCCGATAGCCGCAAACGGACTTACGGCGGCATTCATCCTGATCAATATGTTGAATGGTTCCTGCCTATTACTCAAGAGCTCTTGAGAGTGCTCAAGCCACAAGGAACATTCATCCTTAACATCAAAGAGAAGGTGGTCGAGGGCGAGCGACACACCTACGTCCTCGAAACCGTTCTCGAGATGCGGAAGCAGGGTTGGCTGTGGACTGAGGAATTCGTTTGGCACAAGAAAAGCTGTCATCCGGGGAAATGGCCAAATCGCTTTCGCGATGCCTGGGAACGGTGTCTTCAATTCAATAAACGAAAACAGTTCGCCATGTACCAGGAGAACGTGATGGTGCCGATGGGCGATTGGACCAAGACGCGACTTAAGAACTTGAGCGAGACGGACAAGCGGCGCGACAACTCAAGAGTCAAAAGTGGGTTCGGGAAGAATGTTTCCAATTGGGTCAATCGAACGATGGCTTTTCCATCGAACGTGCTGCATATGGCTTCGGAAACTGGCAACAAGAATCACAGCGCGGTGTTTCCAGTTTCGTTGCCGGAGTGGTTTATCAAACTGTTTACTAAAGAAGGTGATCTGGTGCTCGATCCGTTTGTTGGCTCCGGCACTACTGCAGTGGCAGCGAAAATGTCGAACCGTGATTACATTGGAATTGAAATAGTTCAAGAGTACGTTGAGTTGGCAATCAACGCATTACACAACCACGAAAGCACACGAAAAAAGACTACGAAATAACACGAAGATTTGGTGGTACTTTCAAAAGTTCCGCATTCATGCTTAATATAGACCACTATCTTCCCTGACTCAGGAGGCTTTATCTGAATGACCTATGTCGTTGCTGAACCTTGCGTGAACTGCCGTTACACCGACTGCGCGCTGGTCTGTCCCGTTGAAGCTTTTCATCTCGATGATGACATGCTCGTGATTCACCCCGAAACGTGCATCGACTGTGACGCGTGTGTTCCCGAGTGTCCGGTGGAAGCGATCTTCGCTGAGAACAACGTGCCAGCCGACTGGACGCATTTCACGCAGATCAACGCTGACCGTGCGCTTAGCGGTCTGCCAACGATTACGGCGCGCCTCGACCCGCTTTGCGAGCAATAGTTCCCGCGAGCTTCAATGAAGAAGACCACTAAGCGTTGGCTCGGCGGTTTGGCACTGGCAGCCGGAGCGTTGGGCGCTGCCGGTACCTATCTAACCAGGAAAAAGAGAATGAAAGCAGAGCAGCACCGAGCGCCAAACCCCGCAGATGTTTGGGCGCGGCCCGGAATGATGGTGACGTTTCGGGCCGAGTTGATGCCCGGACGTGACCGTGAAGAGCGAACGTTTCGGGTAAAGGAATTGCTTTCGAATGGTAGGGTGCTGCTGCACGGAGTAGATGGCGAACATGCTGAAAGGGAGTTCACGCCTGTTCGTTGATGTCCGACAAACTTCAGTTTGTCGTCGACGCACTGGTGCAGAATATCAGCGACAAACTGAAGTTTGTCGGACATATCACCAACTATACGTCTTGCCGGGTTCCATCACTTTCAACTTAGGAATAGCCAGTCCTTTCAGTTCCTCAATGATCTTTTCGCGGTATGCCGGCTTGAGGTGGACAGCGAGGATATCCAAGCCATTGTGACGGAGCTTACCCAGCTCCTTCTCCAGTGTTTCCGGTGTGAAGTGAGTAGAGACCTCCGCCAGTTTCGCCATCGAATTTGGAAATGATGCCTCAATCAAAAGCGCGTCAACGTGCGCTATCTGATTTATTGCTTCCCACAGGTCCTCGGTTTCAGCTGTATCAGAGCTAAATGCAACCGTGCTCTTGCCGTCGGAAACAATTAGACCGACTGTAGGCACGATGTGATTTACCGGCCACGCGGTGATGGTCAGGTGTGCCAACTTGAACTCCTTACCTTTTGGTATCGCCACGTATTCCATCACCGGTCCATAGTCGTTCTTCAACTCAGAGAAACGCGGATACACATTCCAATTAAAAACGTCTCGCTCTAAAAGCGCGATCACTTCGTCCGTAGCATGCACTCGGATCGGATCTCTCAAAATGGGGTACAAATCGTCAATAAAGATGGGCAGACTCGCAATGTGGTCCATGTGAGGGTGCGTGACGATGATGTCACGAACGGTCTGACGCTGATCAGGCGTGAGAGCGATTGCCAAGCTACCAGCATCAACAGCAACACAATCGTCAATGAGGTAACAAGTCAGCCGTTGTTCAAGGGTCGCGTGGCCGTGACCGTCGAAGGTGCTAGGTAGAAGTTGGACTCTCACGAATGTACTCGAGTGAAAAGACCGCGGCGCCGCCCGACTAGTATAAGCGAACAACAACAAATCCCGCGAGCATGTTTCTGAATGCAAGATCAGGCGCTAGATTTCACGAAGGCGTTTCAGCAAGTCTAACAGCGCGGCTTGGTAAGTCGCCTCGCGTTCACGAGCGTCGGGGCTATGAATTCCGCGGGCGACGCGGCTGCGATGAAAAGCAAGCTCGCTCGCGATTTGATTTGCTTGTCTGCACGCGCGCCAATGTGCGAACCCGCCTCGTGAAAGGGCCGAGAAGGAGGCTCCCATCCGGCCGCGGACTGTGCAGAGCCGGTCGTATTCGTGATTCGTAAGCAAACCACCTTGAAAGTCGGGGTGTAGAAATTCCTTGACGATCCGACCCTCTCTGCGCACCGCAAAAAAGATTATTACCAAAATGATAATGAACGCTGGAACCATAATGATCAGGTAGGAGATCAAGAACCCCGCACCGCCAAAGATTACGACTGAGCCGTTCCAAATACTGTGCATGGAGATGGCCACTAAGAGTCCGACTATTGGCGTGAAGATCTTGACGGCTGTGTTTTGAGATTGGCGAGCGAGGCCGAGGCCTATTCCGGTCATGCTGGTGAACAGGGGATGCGAATAAGGAGCTAATGTTCCGCGCAGGATGAAAACGGCTGTTAGATGCTGGCCGCCTTCCGTCACGGCTCGGCCATAGTATTGGATGTTCTCAGTCATGGCGAAGCCCAAGCCTGCCATGGCGGCATAAACAATTCCATCAACCACACCGTCGAATTCATCTCGCTTGAAGTACAAAATAAAAAGAATCAGCGCCTTGGCAGTCTCTTCGACGATTGGCGCCGAAATCACAGCACTAAATGCTTCGCCTGCTTCCACGCTTTCGGTCACCACGGCAACAGCCACGCCAGTCGCGGTGTTGAATACGAAGGCAATGAAAACCGCGACGAGTGCTCCCCAGAAAAACGCCGTTGCGAGCATCCAGAGTGGCTCTGACTCATAGCGGTCAATCCAGAGTACGAGCATTAAATAGACGGGGACGGGCAGCGTCGCGACGATGATGCCAACTAATAAACCGAGCAGGCCAGTTTCAACTCCGATGAGCAGGAGAATGATAAGGCCGAGTAACGAAGCGACTAACACGGCGCCGACAGCGAGCACAACGCTAAAAGTGCTCCTGCGACGGGACGGAGAAAGTGGTATTGGCTGTGGGGAGTATTGGGGGTTCATTTTAAGCGTGGCGACGTCCAGTTCTATAGGTCCTATAAATCCTATAAGTCCTATAGGTCGTATTGGACAATTTAGTCAAGATTCAAGCCTCTTACCTTGCACAAGTCAGAGCTCGTCCGCCATCGATCGAGTACGTTGCTCCAGTTATCCACGATGCTCGCTCAGAGGCGAGAAAAAGCACGAGCTCTGCAATCTCATCCGTCTGGCCCACTCTGCCCAATGGGTGAGTCTGCTTCGACCGTTCAAGAAAGGCTGCATAGTCGGCATCACTCATACCACCGCGCCGATGGATTTCAGTGACCACAACACCAGGATTTACCGCATTCACCCGAACTCCCTTCGCAGCTAACTCCAGAGCCGCACAACGAGTCAACTGATCAACAGCCGCTTTCGAAACGCAGTAAGCCAGGACTCCAGGAAAGGAGCGCATGCCGGTCACGCTGGAGATGTTGACGATGTTTCCTCGTCTTTCAATCAGAGAGGGCGCCGCATTCTGCATCAGTTGGAAGACAGAACGCAGATTGATGTTGAGCATGGAGTCCCATGCTTCCATCGAAGTGTTTTCAATCGTCCCTGAAGAAATGTGCCCCGCTGCATTGACGAGAATGTCGATGCCACCCAGCTGTTTCAGAGCCTGTGAGACTACGCTGTGGCAACTGCCATCCGCCGTCAAATCTGCGGGGAAAGCCAACATTTTTCCCCTGCTATCAGCTACCTCTTGTTGCAAGACCTGCAGTGCCTCGTGCTTGCGGCCGACTGCTGCTACCGAGGCGCCAGCGGCTGCAAATCTCAGGGCGCAGGCTCGACCGATTCCTGACGTGGCTCCGGTGACCAGCGCTACTTTTCCGGCAAACTCCATTGGGAAATTCTCCTTTCAAACCTATATTGACAGAGCCAGCTTAAAAAGTTGACTATTGGCTCATGGTTTCTCGCTTCGCGGAGAAAGATAATGCCGTTCGTAGCGGCGGCCCGCCACGGGCACGCACGCCATCAAGCGCGGGTTACCTTGTTGCGGCCATCGCTGGCGCGATAGCCTTATTTTTCGGACTATGGTGGCTGCTTGTCACTGGAGGTGACGAGGCGCCCTGGGTCACCGCAGGGCTGGCTGCAAGTGTAGTTTTACTCGTCGCGTTATCGGCTCGCGAAGTTGTCATGCGGCGAGCTTGGACTCGATACCTCCTGGAGCATGGAGTCTCACGCCCGTCAACGCGAACGTACAGTGGTAAGAGTCACTCGCGGAAAAGAGGACCGTCAAGTTCATTACACTCCGCAGCCTTAGCAGCACTCCAAAAGCGATCCGCCCAGGCTGATGCAAGCTCGTCCACCGAATTTCACATGGAAGTATTTCAGCTTTGCCAGAACTATCTGGAAACGACCGAAGAAGCGTTGCGTTCAAGCAGCCTTACAGCTGAAAAAAGGACTTCCATGCGCGCAGGGTTGGAACGTGTGCGAGCACTCGAAAAACATCACTTGCTTACGTGGGCCCGAGATTCGTCTCGCAGCCTAACTCATGAGGCCCAAAGACGTGCTCGCATGTCGGACAAGATCGAAACGGCGAACCGCGCGATGGAATGTTTAGACACTGCACTCAGGGTGTTCCCCTCCGAACCGGAGCTGAACGAGTCGAAGCTCGCAATTCGCGAATTCATCGCGTCGGTTAAGGTGGCCCATTGGGTCGAGCTGGCTGAGCGGGCAGCTTTCAAAGGCCATTACCGGCGTGCCATTAATCGTTACAAAGACGCGCTCTTTTATCTGGAGCGCGAGTCGGTAAAGGAAGAAGTTCGGTCAGCAGGTGCTGAACGCATCGGGCGCGAAATCGAAATCCTGCAGACACGATTGAAGGCGTCGAATAGACGTGCGGAAGAAAACCCAGCGGCCGCAGATCAATAAGGCAAAGGTTGTGATTTCTCAGAGATGTCCAAAGTGCCGCGGCTCTCGAATTAGACACGGCTATAAACCAACTCCACTGTTGTTCCGCTTGTTTGGCATCCACAATCTTTTGTGCGATCATTGCAACTTGCTTTTCAAGGGGTTTGCCGTGCCTGGGACCACACGAAGGCGCAGCAGGAAAAGCGGAAGATCCAGGCACGGAACCAAACAGCGAACTGGATAAGAAATTAGATTCAGACCACGCAGTTGAAGCGTTTTGGAGGTCTACAATGATAGCGAGGATTGTTTTAGCAGCTGCCGTTCTTTCTGGCCTGTTTGTTTTGGTAGCACAAGCGCAGGAGCAGACAGCGCCACCGCCACCAGCACCGGCACTCACCCAGTCTTCTTCGACAGTCGACACCCAGGGAATTAGAAACTATCTGCTGGGGCCTGGTGATGTGCTTGATGTTCGGATCTTTGGGCAGCATGATCTAAACGCGACGGCTGAAGTAGACAGCGATGGAAACATTAGCTCTCTTCCGTTCCTTGAAAATCCAGTCCCCGCCAAGTGTCGCACCGAAAAAGAGGTGCAGAAAGATATCGCCCTGGCGTACGCAAAGTATCTTAAAAAGCCGCAGGTGAGCGTTCGCATCATGCAACGGAACAGCCGGCAGCCTGCCACGGTGTTCGGCGCAGTGCGACAACCGACGCGCGTTCAAATGCAACGTCGCGTACGTCTGAATGAACTGATGGCGGCTTCTGGAGGATTCACCGAGCGTGCGTCGGGAACGATTCAGATTCTTCATACCGAACCGATCATGTGTCCTGGTCCAGGAGAGGAAGCAGACGCGAAGCCGATTGACGGCACCAACATTCCGTTAATAGTGGTCAAAATTTCCGACCTTCGCGCGGGCAAGCCTTCAGCGAACCCAATCGTACGTCCTGGCGACTACATCCTGGTAACTGAAGCCGAACCGATTTACATTACCGGCAGCGTTATGTCACCTCAGGGTATTTACTTGAGGGACCAGCTGACGCTAGGGCGTGCGCTGGCTATGGTAGGAGGACTCAAGAAGGAAGCGAAGACGAGCGACATACGCATCTACCGTCAGAAACCTGGAACTCCCGATCAGGAAGTGCTTCACGTCGATTACTCGGCCATCAAGAAGAATCAAAAACCTGACTTTCTCCTACAACCTTACGACATCATCGAAGTTCCAGAAGCCGGCATGTTTTCCTCCGGACGCATAGGCCAGACGCTATTGGGAGCAGTCTCGGGAGTCATGAGCTCGGCGGTGCAGGCGAGCGGTCAAATATTGCCGACGAAAGTTGTTTATTAATAGGAGCGAAGTGTTTGAGCACTAAAGCAAGTACGAAAAAACGTAGAAACCGAAAGCTCATCACGCTTGCGTGGATGGCGGCGCTTGTGATCGTGGTGGGTGTTCTTATCTATAAGGAATACACAGCTGCCCTCTACGTTCTTGCGACTCTCGGCGTGACTGCGCTGCTGATTGTTGTAGCCATGGCGGATCTCGAGCATGGTGAGAAAACTTCACCTGATGGTCCAGTCAGCAGCTGATTGCAGGAATTGTTGTATAACAGGTTAAGTTCTTCTCACTTAAACACTCACGTCACCCAATATGTTCTCCGGATTGTCTGGGGATAATCCTTAATACAATCGAGCGGGAAGGCGCGCAACTCACGTTACGCTGGGCTGAAGTCGAAATCCGGCAGTTCGATACCTTAAAGCTCATCAACCTGTTGAAAGTTTGTTCATTGTGATGCATAATCTCGCCTGCGTTCACCTCCCCGGTGGACGAAGTGGTCGCGTGGGGTGAGGACACGTGGCCTTAGGGTGGGAGCTGTGGGAGGCTCCCGCCCGCTTTATTTTTTGGAACTGCTGTAATCAAGCCCACTGCACATCTGATCCCTTGACGCCGAGGGCAATCCGCGTAGAATTCGCCTTTACAAACCAGACAGGAGTTAGCCGGTGTGTGTCCACCGGCATTTTTGCGGGCTAATGGTTTTTTCAAGGCAATCACAGCGGAAATTCAAGCTCTGGTTATTTAGAGGCGGTAAGCAAACGGGATCGGGCGACGAACCCGGCGCCGTCACCCACAAGCAACACTCGTGGTGGAAAGTGATGTGCTTGACGGGTGTCGACTACTTTTCCACCCTCGGATACCAACCGGGCATCGCCTTTCTCGCAGCCGGCTTTCTTTCTCCAATCGCAACGCTGGTTTTGGTTTTTCTAACGCTCTTCGGAGCCTTGCCGATGTATAAACGGGTTGCGGCTGAGAGTCCGCACGGCGATGGCTCGATCTCGATGCTTGAAAACTTGCTTTCTCGCTGGAAGGGAAAGCTGTTTGTGCTCGTGCTGCTGGGGTTCGCAGCTACGAGCTTTATCATTACCATCACTCTGTCGGCTGCCGACGCCACGGCTCACATTATTGAAAACCCGTTCGTTCTCGACCACGTTCAATTCCTCCACCATCGAATAATCGTCACGCTTGTACTGATTGCTGCCCTGGGTGCAGTTTTTCTAAAAGGGTTTAAAGAAGCGATTGGAATTGCCGTTGTCATTGTTGTGGTCTATTTACTACTTAACGTGATCGTCGTCGCAGTCGGGTTTTATGAGATCGCGCTTCATCCTGAAGTGTTGTCGAACTGGAGCACGGCCCTCACGCAAAGTTACGGCAATCCGCTGCTGATGATTGGAACGGCGTTCATTGTTTTTCCGAAGCTGGCACTAGGCTTGTCGGGCTTCGAGACTGGCGTGGTCGTAATGCCGCTGGTGCGCGGCGACAGAGAACTAAGCGAACAAGAATTGGAATCCATTCATATAACGCGCAGTGCGCGTGCGACTGCGGATGATATGGCCCAGAAGCTGCTTGAGGGGCGAATACGAAATACTCGCAAGCTTTTGATGACAGCAGCGTTGATCATGAGTTTGCTGCTCGTCGCCAGCAGTATCGTCACGACGTTCCTGATTCCCCCCGAAGAGTTTCGACCGGAGACTCTGACGGGAGAAGCAGGGAAGGCAAATGGCCGTGCTCTCGCTTATGTCGCCCACACGTACCTCGGTGATGTGTTCGGTACCATCTACGATATCAGCACGATTTCGATCCTGTGGTTTGCCGGTTCATCAGCGCTCGCCGGGCTACTCAACATCGTCCCTCGTTACCTGCCGAAGTACGGAATGGCTCCTGACTGGGCTCGAGCAACGCGTCCTCTCGTCGTTGTTTTCACGGCCATTTGTTTCATTGTGACGATCCTGTTTCGCGCCGACGTTGATGCACAAGGCGGAGCGTACGCTACGGGCGTTTTGGCTTTAATGACATCTGCAGCAATCGCCGTCGCACTCTCATCACACCGGCGTGCGGAACGAAGTAGATGGCCGTTCACGCTAATCGCTTTGGTATTTGGTTACACGACTGTTGTTAACGTCGTCGAGCAGCCAGAGGGCCTAAAAATCGCGCTAATCTTCATTGTTGGAATCGTGATTAGCTCTCTCGTATCGCGCATCTACCGCACGACAGAACTCCGTGTGGAACGAGTTGAGCTCGACGACACTGCCCGAGAGTTTATCCGGCAGGCGGCTAGTGGAACGATCCGTATCATTACTAATCGCTGTGATACCGGTGACGCGCTTGAGTACAAACTGAAGGAGAATGAGAAACGCACTGACAATCACATCCCGTCCGGCGAACCAATTCTTTTCTTCGAAGTTACACCTGGTGACGCTTCGGAGTTCTCAGGTATCTTGAGAATCAAAGGCGAGAGAGTCGATGGATTTCGTGTGTTACGCACACAATCGCCAGCCGTCCCGAATGCTATCGCTGCGTTCCTCCTCTTTCTTCGTAACGAGACGGGCAAGCTCCCACACGTTTATTTCGGATGGAGCGAGGGAAACCCGTTGTCTTACCTGTTGAAGTACATTGCGTTCGGAGAAGGTGATACAGCGCCGGTTACACACGAGGTTTTGCGTCAGGCTGAGAAGGATCCCGAACAACGTCCAATCGTGCACGTTGGCGGGTGAGATGAGGTTGCTTACAGACTATTGCGGGAGTAAGATCACAACCGTTGACAATTTATTGTCTGCCGAAGTTGCCTTGATATAGGCAACGCGGGGGAACCAACACTTCGCAATGCGAAGCGGGGCGTATGGTGAAGACGCTGTAGGCGTCTCCACCTAGAACACTTCCAGTTCGAGCCCGTCAGCTAACCTCGTAGGCTCGAAAGGAAGGGCAAATGCCGCGATCGACTTGAGGCGCCGGGCTTATTGCTCAGCGCCTTTTTTCTTTTCGTGAAAGCTGGAGATTATGAGTAACGGTTTGCTTGGCAGAGGTGCTCGCAAACGACTAACACTTTGGTTATTCGGAGGAGGTATACAGAAAGACTCATCCACCGTGACACACCGCCAGTATCCCTGGTGGCAGGTCATGTGTTTGACGGGTGTCGACTACTTTTCGACTCTTGGATATCAACCGGGCATCGCATTTTTGGCCGCCGGCGTACTTTCACCCATAGCCACGCTGGTCCTGGTCCTGCTCACTTTGTTTGGCGCGCTGCCAATCTACAACCGAGTCGCAGCCGAAAGTCCTCATGGCGAAGGCTCTATCTCGATGCTCGAGCATCTGCTGGCGCGCTGGAAGGGAAAACTCTTCGTCCTCGTATTATTGGGATTCGTTGCGACTGATTTCATCATCACGATCACCTTATCAGCTGCCGACGCCACTGCTCACGCGATAGAAAACCCGTTCACGCCCGCACTGTTCAAACACCAGATCGGTTTCACTCTCGTCTTAATCTTCTTCCTCGGCGCGGTCTTTTTGAAAGGCTTCAAAGAAGCGATTGGGATCGCCGTATTTCTCGTAGCTCTCTACCTGCTGCTAAACATCATCGTGATCGCGTTTGGACTCTACGAGTTGATTACGCACCCGTCCCATTTTCCTGAATGGAAAAGAGCCCTGTTTGAGCACCCGCAGGTTCACGGTAACCCGTGGTTCATTATCCTTCTTGCGCTGATCATTTTTCCCAAACTCGCCCTCGGCTTATCTGGTTTTGAAACCGGAGTCGCTGTAATGCCGCTGGTAAAAGGCGACAAGGACTTGAGTCAGAACGATTGGAACAGCATTCATTCGACTCGCGGCCGCGAGCCTGTGGGTAAGACCAAAGAACTGCTTCAAGGGCGGATTCAAAACACGCGCAAGCTGCTCCGAACGGCCGCTATCATCATGAGCGTTATGCTGATCACCAGCAGTTTCGTCACTACGCTTCTAATCCCAGCAGAAAAATTTGCTGAAGGCGGAGAGGCAAACGGGCGTGCGATAGCTTATCTGGCTCACGAGCATTTTGGAGACATATTTGGAACGTTCTACGATCTCAGTACGATCATGATTCTTTGGTTTGCGGGAGCATCTGCGATGGCGGGACTCCTCAACATCGTGCCTCGATATTTGCCACGCTTCGGGATGGCTCCTGATTGGGCCAGAGCTACGCGTCCGCTGGTCCTTGTGTACACAGGTATTGCCTTCGCCGTAACGATGATCTTCAACGCCGACGTCGATGCTCAGGGCGGCGCGTACGCAACCGGCGTTTTGGTTCTGATAACTTCGGCTGCTATTGCTGTAACTCTAGCTCTATATCGTAAGGGTCAGAACTGGAAACCGTTTCTCGTGATTGCTCTCGTATTCGTTTACACGACGGGGCAAAACATTCACGAACGGCCAGAAGGAATCAAGATTGCTTCGTTCTTTATCTTCACTATCATTCTTACTTCACTGATATCGCGCGTATGGCGTAGCACCGAATTGAGGTTTGAACGAGTAGAGTTGGATGACGCGGCTCGCAATTTCATGCGCGATGCCGCACGTGGCACCATGCGGATCATTTCGAATCGTCGAGATCGTGGTGATGCAGATGAATACCGTTTGAAGGAACAAGAAAAGCGGCTTGATAACCACATCCCTTTGGGTGAACCCGTTTTGTTTTTTGAAGTTACTCCAGGTGATGCTTCAGAGTTTTCAGGCGTTCTGCAAGTTCGTGGCGAGAATGTCGATGGGTTTCGTGTCTTGCGTACTGTAGCGCCGGCGGTGCCAAACGCAATAGCTGCGTTTCTGCTCTACTTGCGCAATGAAACCGGTAAGTTGCCGCACGTTTATTTTGGCTGGAGTGAAGGAAATCCACTGACTTATTTACTTAAGTACATTGCTTTCGGAGAGGGCGACACTGCACCGGTGACTCATGAGGTTTTGCGGCAGGCGGAAAGAGATCCCGAACGCAGGCCGATAGTTCACGTCGGCGGATGAAGGCCTTCTTCTGCGCGGCCGATCTTTACGAGTTACTAAGCGCCGCCGCCGTCCGAGTTACGACTCGCGAGAAAACATGACCGGCAGTAGACCGGACGTCCCTGTGAGGGATAAAACGGCACCGTGGTTTGTTGGCCACATTGCGCGCATTGGACCGACACTTCGATGCGCTGGCGAACACCTGATGACTGAGCAGCCGCTATTGCCGCAAGGCGTTCGTTCTTCGCTTGCTTGCAGGTCTTGCATCGCTTGGGCTCATTTTTGAGGCCTTTGTCGTGAAAGAAGACCTGCTCGCCCCCGGTCCAAATAAAAATCTCTCCGCAGTCTACGCACTTGATTGAGCGATCTTGATACTCGCTCTCAGCAGTTGCTTGAGCTTCGCTGACGAATTCTATTTGTGACATGATGGTGGCTCCCTGGATCGCTCGCCGCTCGGTTCCATCTGGGTAGGTCAATAGGCGAACCGGCCCGATTCAACAAAAGAGGGAGGCTGCGGTCTCCACTTGCCCGAGGAGTGCGGAGGTCTGAAGTCCCCCTAACGACTTGTCGTGCTGGGAAATTATAACTATGTCGAAACTGTGTCAAGGCTAAACACGGTTTATTTACCGGATATCTTATGAAGATTCTTGTCCTGGGCTCTGGCGGCCGCGAGCACGCCATACTGTGGGCACTCAAAAAAACTGCAACTTCAGCCGTCAAACTTTACTGCGCTCCGGGTAATGCAGGCATTGCCCAAATAGCCGACTGCCACTCTATTCCTATCAATCAGACCTCGTCATTACTCCAGTTTGCACGGGAGCAGACAATAGATCTGACTGTTGTTGGACCAGAAGCGCCTTTGGCGGCGGGAATTGTCGACGCCTTTCAAGAGCAAGGGCTAGCCATCGTTGGTCCAAGCCGGGCCGCGTCTCGTCTTGAGTCGAGCAAAGTGTTTGCGAAGGATTTTATGGCTCGGCATGGAATACCCACCGCAGCTTATCGCGTTGTGAATTCAGCAGAGGAAGCCTCAGGAGCTCTTCGGAGTGGAGCTTTTGGTCCCGACACGGCAGGTGCCGTGGTCAAAGCAGACGGGCTGGCTGCGGGAAAAGGAGTTGTCGTAGCTAAGTCCCGTTCCGAGGCCGAAGACGCAGCCGACATGTTGGTAAGCGGGAGATTGGTCGACGCCGAAGCGTCACGACAGTTGGTTATCGAAGAAACGCTGCAAGGGACTGAAGCTTCAGTTTTGCTTTTCGCTGACGGAACTGACTACGCGTTGATGCCTGCCGCACGCGATCATAAACGGATTGGTGAAGGCGACTCCGGTCCAAACACCGGCGGCATGGGCGCGATTACCGATGGCTCAGTTATCGAACCCGACATGTTGCCACGAGTTGTCAAACAGATCGTTGAGCCGACACTCGCCGGAGCTCGTGAAGAAGGCTTTCCATTTATAGGCGTACTTTTTATTGGACTGATGTTGACTCCCGATGGCCCGAAGGTGCTCGAGTACAATGTGCGGTTCGGCGATCCAGAAGCTCAAGCTATTTTGGTTAGGTTAACCACAAGTCTGGCGGATATTCTTGAAGCTATCCGTTCCCAACGACTGCGTGATGTCAAAGTTGAGTGGAGCGATGATGCTTCGGCTTGTGTAGTTTTGGCCAGTAAAGGGTATCCCGGTGAATACAAGACGGGCATCCGCATCACAGGTTTGGAGAGCTTGGCAGAAGAGGAAGACGTTCGGGTGTTTCATGCTGGAACGTCACTTTCAGGGCAAGGAGAGTTTTTAACCGCGGGAGGCCGCGTGTTGGGAGTAACCGCCACTGGATCAACTCTGGAGACTGCATTGGAACGCTGTTACGGTGCCGTAGACAGAATCCGTTGGGATGGTATGCAATACCGGCGAGACATCGGGAAATTTAGTTAAAGGTGTTATACTGCGAGTCACTTTTGGCTCGTAAAATGAACCCTTCCGGGTAAGGTAACGTACAGAACATATGCGGCCTGGCAGAATTCTAAACAGGCGGCCAAGCAAGCAAAAAGTAAGTCGATTTCGACACTTATGTGCTGGAGGATGAGCTGACAAATGGGACTTTGGAGCAGAGTTAAACGCTCGATGCGCGCACTGTTCGGCGGATTAATCGAGGCCACCGAGAACCCCGAACTCGTACTTCAGCAAACCATCCGAGACATGCGCGATCGCGTCCCCGAGTTGAATAACTCAGTGGCTCAGGTAATGGCGACTGAGAAGCTGTTGCTTAAGAGCAAAGAGCGATTGGAAGCTCAGGTAGTCGAGCTCGACAGCAAGATTCGGGCTTCGGTGAAGATGAATCGTGACGATATTGCCACGGCGTACATCGGCCAGTTGCAGCAGGCCCAAATGGATCTGCAAAAGACTTCGCAGCAACTTGACCATGCGGCGAACGCATCGAAACAGGCGCTCAAGGCGCGCGACAATTACGTGTTGCAGATGCAGCGTCGCACGGCCGAAGCGATGCAGTTGATTAATCAGTCGAAGCAGGCGAAGCTTCAGGAGCAGCTTGCTCAGACGATGGAGTCGTTTCAGATTGGCGACGATGCCTCGACCTTCAATGAGATGAGGGACAAGATCGATCGTCGCGCAGCAGCAGCCGAAGCGAAGATGCAGTTGGGCGCAGCGTCCGTCGACAGCCAAATGCAGGATATCGAGCGCGAAGCGATGGACATGCAGTTGCAGGACAAGCTCCTGTCGTACAAACGTGACATGGGATTGCTGCCCGCTTCGACTTCACCCGGAACGCCGCAGGCATTGCCGGCTGGCGGAGATACCACCGCGAGCGAACAGCAGAGTGCGGTTTTGAACAACGGTAGTCGCAGTAACTGAGCTTGATGTGCAAGGTGGATTCCAAATGGTCTCTGTGACTGGTTTCTCAAGGTTATGGTCGATTTTCCGAAGTTTGATGTTAAGTATCTGAAAGAGGCTTTTAAGGAACCCCTTAATTTTTGGGGAATGGCTGGCTTTGCCGTCGCCGCCGCCTATGTTCAAGATGTAACTCCACTTGCTGCCGCTCTAGTTGCCGAGTCTGTTTACCTGGTTACCGTGCCCGCCAGCTCAATTTACCGCCGTCTAGTCGATCGTCGCGAGAAGCAGCGACTGCAAAAGTTGCGCGAGCAGCAACGCGAGGCTCAGATCAAAGGATTCGATCCGCGCGAACGTGAAGCAGTTGAGTACCTGCGCTGGATGAAGAATCAGATCTATTCAAATTACAAGAAGTTCACCAACACAAAACAGATTCCGCAAAATATCCAAAGCCTGGACCAGCGTTGGGAAGACTTTGTAGATCTGCTGGATGTCTATCGCCGCCGCAAGCAGCATCTACGATCAATCAATCGTCAAGCCGTGCAGAATCAGTTAGTGCAGGCTGAGCGCGCCGTTGAGACTGCGAAGGACGATCGTGAGAAGCGCATACAAAAGGCTAACGTCGAAATTCTCAGAAGGAGAGTGGCGGCCTTTAATGATATTGAGCGCTCGGTCAAGCTGGTAGAGGGTCAGTTGCAGTCTATAGAAAATTTCTTTGGGCTGGTTAACGATCAGGTGGTGACGCTGCCGACTCCTGAAAGGGTTTCGGCGCTCGATTTCGAGCAGCTTAGCGACTCGATTGCGATGACCAGGCAGATGTTGGAAGAGACCTCGGATACCTTCGCCGCGCTGGATACTCACAACCGCGAGCTAGGGAACTACGAATTGCTGCTATCAAATAGCTCATCCTCGAAATAGTTTGAAGAAGTCATTAGCCGCGGATTCACGCGGAAACCGCGGATCAAACAATAATCAGGAAAGTTGTTAATTTTGGGTTTATAGATCCGCGTTTTTCTGCGTAAATCCGCGGCTAATAAATAGGTTTTCCACAGGCCGTTCACGTTTCCTTCTGACTGAATCCTGGCTTATAATTTGTCCGTGAAAATACACGGTATTGCATCAGAGAAAAAGATGACCACAAGATATTGACATGAGGATTTCAAAGGAGTATAGTGCGCTCCGCTTGATACGAGGCGCGTTGCGATGGAGCGGCGGCAGGCCACCCAGGCTTGCGCTCCTAACGGGTTTCCATAACGCTTCGCTTAGAGCCAACCGGAGTATACCGCTACAACATTTTGCAGATCGGCGTACGGGTATAGGTGCGTCGAACTGTCTTTGAAATCCCCGATCGCTCGCGCGTCCCCGGGCGCGAGAAAGGCAGCGAGATGAGCACAGTAATCGGCAAACAAACTCCCAGCGTGAATCCGTCTTCAGCGGCGACCACAACCAGGCGCAGGACCCAGCCTCTTGGACTGAACGCCAAACGTGTCGTAAGTAAACGTTACTCTCTGAAAGACGCGAAAGGCAGACCCACTGAAGAATGGGAGAATATTGTTCGCCGGGTGGTTACGCATGTCTCTGCCGCCGAAAAAGATCCCAATAAGCGCGATCAGTTTTTCAATGAGATGAGCGAGGTCATGCTCGCGCGAGAGTTTATTCCGAACACGCCGTGCCTCGTCAACGCCGGTAAAGCCAATGGACAATTAGCAGCTTGCTTTGTGCTCGACGTTCCGGATTCGATCGCCGGCATCATGGAGCATGCAAAGGCTGCGGCCACGATTCACCAGACTGGTGGTGGCACGGGAATGACTTATGAATTTCTGAGACCGCACGGCGCCATGGTTAGCAGCACGCGCGGCGTGGCGTCAGGGCCGGTCTCGTTTATGAATATCGTCAATCAGGTTACGGATGTTGTTAAGCAGGGTGGCGTGCGTCGCGGCGCCAACATGGGAATGATCCGCGTAACACATCCCGACGTGTTGCGTTTCATTCACGCGAAGAACGATCAGCACTCGCTAACGAATTTCAATATCTCAGTCAATGTTACTGATAAGTTCCTGAAAGCTGTCGATAACAACGAGTGGTTCCAGCTCGAGTTCGCAGGTGAGCCTTGGACTGAATCAATTCATGATCCCGTGCGTGACGGCGATTACGTCGTTTATCGCCGCGCAGATGGCTCGACGGTAACGTTTCCGGACAAGCAGTCATATATCGATGCCGATCTCTCCAGCTGCTCGATAGAAGAACCGCCGCGTCCCGGCATGGTCTATGCGCCGGACGTTTGGAACCGCATCGTTGCCAGCGCTCATAAGTATGCCGAGCCAGGCATTGCCTTTATCGATGAAGTGAATCGGCACAACCACATGATGAAGTCCATGGGGCCGATCTATTCGTGCAACCCGTGTGGCGAGCAGTTTCTGCACTTCTCGAACTCCTGCAACCTGGGCTCGATCGACCTGGCGAAGTTCTACGATCCAGTAAAGCGAATCGATTGGGATCGGCTGCGTGAAGTAACGCATCTTTGCACGCGCTTTCTCGACAACGTGATCGACACCTGTGCGTGGCCGCTGCCGGAAATCAATGATGTCGTCTTGCGCACTCGTCCGGTCGGCTTGGGAATCATGGGCTTTGCCGATCTCTGTCTGAATCTGAAGATTACATACGGCTCAACGGCCTCCATCGATTTGATGGATGAGATGATGGGCTTTGTACGGCGCGAGGCTTGGAACGCAAGTATCGCCTTGGGGGCGGAGAAAGGCGCGTTTCCTGAGTTTGAGCCGAATCGTGAAGCTTACGAAGATTTTCTTTATAACCAAATTGGGATCTCACGCGATGTGACTCTAACTCCGCGGAATTATGAAGTGACCACTATTGCTCCGACGGGAACAATTTCGCTGGTAGCGGAAACCTCGTCGGGCATCGAACCCAACTTCTCCTGGGCCTATGTACGGAAAGATACGCTGGGCACTCGTACTTACGTGCATACTCTCGCGGCCCAGGCGTTGGGTATCGACGTGGATCAAACTGAGCAGGAGTCGATTGACAAAGCCGCGCAGTACGTAGTCGAGCATGAGAATGAGCTGCCACAGTATTTCATTTCGGCGATGAACATCAGTGCCGAACAGCACGTTCATGTGTTAGCTGCGGCTCAGAGAAATGTGGATAACAGCGTCTCGAAGACTTGCAACGGCGCTGTCAACGATACCGTTGAATCAGTCGATAATCTTTACCGGCTGGCTCGCCAACTCGGCTGCAAGGCGGTGAGTTATTACCGCGACGGGTCGCGAGACAATCAGGTGCTCACGTCGATCAAGGTGGAAGAGAAGGGCGAGACTGCTTGCAATCCGGAGGCGAATGCTGAGGTGATAGACGAGTTGGTGTCTGTGGCGGCTGGTGTCGCTCCCACGAACGCAGATGCTGAGGTCGCGGCGAGACAGCAAATACAGGCTGACACGGCAGCATCAGCCGAGGATCGAAGCGCCCGAAAACCCTCGCCCGAGCTTGGGGTGAGGATTGAGCGGCCGCGTGAGCTTACCGGCGCAACCTGGCAGATTCCTTTTGACGGTCAGAATCTATACGTGACGGTTAATCATGATGGGAAGATGATTCAGGAAGTCTTTGCGACTGGTCCAATCAGCGGCGGCGTGGGATTGTTGGCGTCGAAGATGCTGCGTGGTGGATTTGATGCGGCGGAAGTCGCTTACAGCTTGAACAAGGTAACGGGTACTCACGCTGTTTGGTTCAACGAGCGGCTATTGACGTCGCCTGAGCAGGCGGTGTCGGAATGCATCATGATTACTAACCGGCGACTCACGGGTAGTCCTGACTCCGCGCGCGCTCTAGCGAAGCATCAACAGGGTGCACCGCATATCCCCCTAACCGGGAATGTTGGCGCCGGCACTACGAGTGGCGGCGCTACGCCCGGCATCACCGGCGTAACGGGCGCGATCATGTCCTCGATGATTGGTATTTGCCCGGAGTGCAAGGGTCAGTTGGAACACGCCAGCGGCTGCGACTTCTGTAGGGATTGTGGGTATAGTAAGTGTAAGTGAGTTAGGGGCTACTCAACCGCCACGAACATCCAACAGGTAAACTACCGAAACCTACGTTCGCGCCACGTGCCGGGTCTTCTGTGTTGGTGAAGAACTGCGATGATCGCCACGTCTTCTATATTTTTTAAGAAGTAAATCGAATAAGGAAAGCTTTTAAGTAGAGCACGTCGAATGTCTTGTTCGACTATGGGAAATCGAAGCGGATTCTGTTCAATAAATCTTATTGAGGAGCGCACTTCACGTACGAACCGAAGACCGAGATGAATTTCTCGGCGTTCGTACCATAGTGCCGCCTCTCTGATATCGCGCTGCGCCTCCGGGAGGACGAAGGTGCTTTGAGTCATTATTCTCCTGGTGGGTGGTTCAATTCCGATTTAATGTCTCGTTCAACTTCTTCCCAGCTCTTACCTTGAGCAGTCTGATATTCCTTTACGCGTTCATTGAGGATCTCCAAATGCCAGTCTGGAACAGCGACTTGTTCAGGTCGAGCGGCGATGTGATCCCAGAGAGATTGGACATAATCAATCTGCTCCTCAATCGAGAGTGCATCGAAACCCGGCGGTGGTAACGGAACCGGTTGAGACATACGAAATCCTGTCGCGGAGTATAGCACGCCGTTCTGCGATGTCCCCTAAGCTCGAAGACAGATCCTACCTCAAGAATTTCTCAACCACCGGCTTGTATGGTGTACGAGTAAGAAACTTTTAGAAGCGCGTCAATCTGCAGCGGATTTATACCTTCCCGCAATATCAAGCTCTAGGAAGCGGACTGGTAGCCGTCCGTGCACGGTTTCCCCCCTTTCCGCTTCAAAGAGGGGGTGAGGGCTTTTCCTCACCCCACCTTTCTTCATAACCCAAATACCAATCAAACACGGAACGCGAGCGGTAGCGGCCGCGTTCAAGTATCGGTGGCTCACGAGAGGTGGTTCGAGCCCGGGCTGCACTTGAACCTTGCGATAGTTGAAGGCGGTCGCTACCGCTCCCGTTCTGTGTTGAGTCCCGCAGGAGTTGAGTGCCAGCATTGTTCCATCTGATAATAGCGGCCACATAATTGAGAGGATCTCCCATGTATTGTCCGCAATGTGGAACTGAGTCAACCGCCGGCTTGCAATACTGCAGGTCATGCGGCGCTAATCTCAAAGTGATCGGCAAAGCCGTGACCCTCAGCGAAGCCATTGCCCGTAGCGATCGAGGCCCCCTCCCGAAAATCAAGGAGATGATGAAGAACCTCAAGCTGGACCACGTGACCGAAGAAATCTCAACGGCTCTGGATCAGATGAACACGGAAATTGTGCGCAGCTCGCACGAGCTCAAACCGCACAAACGCCGCCGTAAAGAGAAAACTCCCGACCAGCGTCGCGAGAATCACATCATTCATGGAACGGTCTCGTTGTTCAGCGGCGTTGGAATAATGATCTTCTTGTATTACCTCACCGCAGCGTTGGTGTTGAAGCTGCCTCCCGACGTGGTGGAACAAGTACCTTTTGAAATCGATCCAGTAGTGCGAGTCTTGTGGCTTATTGGCCTCATTCCCGCATTGTCAGGGTTAGGACGAATCATTGCCGGCCTGACCATCAGGCCAAGCAAGAGCACGAACCAGGTCGAACCAATGCAGAACTTAGAACCTCAGAAGCTGCCAGTGGCGGACGAAAACGAATTCTACCGGCCTCCAGCAAGCGTCTCCGAACACACAACGAACATGATTCATCACGCGGCACGCCGCTCCGGACAAGAGTGACTTGCTAGCTGACCGTTCTTCCGCATTTGCAGCACTGCGCTATCGCGACTATCGCCTCCTTTGGATAGGCCAGATTGTTTCTGTCACAGGATCGCAGATGCAATCGGTGGCAATTCACTGGCACGTTTACTTGCTGACTAAATCTGCATTTGCACTGGGAATGGTCGGATTCTTTAGAGGCGTTCCGATCATCCTCTGTTCACTAGCCGGCGGTGTCATAGCCGACGCCGTTGATCGACGAAAGCTGATGATGGTCACGCAGTCAGTGATGCTCACCTGCTCGGCATTGCTGACTATCTTTACGCTCACCGGTATTCAGAGTGTTTGGCCCATCTACCTTCTGACGGCGATTGCCTCCGCAGCTACCGCTTTCGATATTCCTGCGCGGCAGGCGTTGATACCCGTGCTCGTGCCGCCCGAACACTTCTCCAACGCAGTGAGTCTCAGTTTGCTGGTTTTCAATGTTGCCATGATCGCCGGCCCTTCGGCAGCGGGTTTTCTGCTCGCGAGTCATGGTCCAGAACTGGTTTATGGTTTTAACGCGATTACTTTTGTGACGATCATCCTGGCGCTGGCGGCGATGCACACGAGCGGGCGGCCGACATTGGATGGCCAGAAAAACGCGGTCAGTTTAGCAGCACTGAAAGATGGCTTACGCTTCGTTTGGCGCACGCCGATTATCGTGCAAACGATGACATTGGATTTCGTAGCGACTTTCTTCGCTTCGGCCACCGCGCTGCTGCCCATATTCGCGCAGGAGATTTTGCAGGTTGGTGCTCGTGGACTTGGGATTCTTGCGTCTGCGCCCGCGATTGGCTCAGTGGTGACGGCGCTGATAATGGCGCGCATGGGAAGTTTTCAGAAGCAGGGCAAGATTGTGATTTGTTCGGTGGCGGTGTTTGGGCTTGCAACGATCGGCTTTGGGTTGTCGAGCGTGTTCTGGTTGTCTTTGATCATGCTCGCAATTACCGGAGCTGCGGACACAGTCAGCACGGTGCTGAGGCAGACGATTCGACAACTCTCAACTCCTCATGAGCTTCGTGGACGAATGACGTCGATCAACATGGTCTTTTTCATGGGTGGCCCGCAATTAGGAGAGGTTGAGGCGGGCATCGTTGCCAGTTTGATTGGCGCGCCGTTGGCGGTGGTTACTGGTGGCGTGGGTTCTTTGCTTTCGTCGATTGTGGCGGCGGTGAAGGGAAAATCTTTAGTGAATTATGAAAAGGAAACTGTAGAAGGGCGTCATTATTAGTGCGGCTATGAGAAAGGGTCACATTTTTGTCACGAATTGCTGGTGTCGGACGGCGCGGGATAAACTGTCCGGTCTCCCGCCCCTCGACAGCAAACGAGTCAATGACTGACCTGCAGACTGCTCACGGAAACCTCTAATGAAATCACGCGGGTTTTACGTTCTATTCGGTCTTCTGGCGGTGCTGCTAGGCGAACTCTTAACAGGCGAACTCAGAACATCAGTTCAGTCTGCAGCTTTAGCAGGCGAATTACCCACCCTTGCTTTGACATCGCCGATTAGTGGGTTCACACAACCTGTCACCATTGGCCATGCAGGCGATGGAAGCGGACGATTGTTTGTCGTAGAACAGACAGGGCGTATTCGCATTGTCAGAAACGGTAGCCTTGTGACGACGCCTTTCCTGGACATCAGCAATCGCATTTCGACTGGCAGCGAACGAGGTCTGTTGGGACTCGCGTTTCCTCCGGGCTTCGCGACGAAACAACTTTTCTACGTTAACTACACAAACCCATCCGGCCATATCACGATTGCCCGCTATCGAGTTAGCGCGGGGAATCCTGACGTTGCCGACGCAGCCAGCGAGCAGATTGTTCTTACAATCAACCACTCTCAGTTCGCCAATCACAATGGAGGGCAACTGGCCTTCAGTCCGCGCGATGGTTTCCTCTATATCGGCACTGGCGACGGCGGATCCGGCGGCGACCCTGACAATCGAGCACAAAACGGCAATGACCTGCTGGGCAAGATCCTGCGGATAGACGTCGAGACGGGGAATCCGATTACGTTCACGGTTCCGGCCAGCAATCCATTCGTTGGTCGAGTCGGATTTCGACCAGAAATTTGGGCGTTGGGCTTACGCAATCCATGGCGCTTTTCATTCGATCGCCAGGCGCACGATCTGTACATCGGCGACGTAGGACAAAATGCTTTTGAAGAAGTGAATTTTCAGCCCGCGGCGAGCGCGGGAGGGGAGAATTACGGCTGGCGTTTGATGGAAGGTTTCCATTGCTTCAATCCTCCAAACTGCAACATGACTGGACTAACTCTGCCGGTTGTTGAATACGACCATAGTCTCGGCTGCTCTGTTACTGCGGGATATGTCTATCGCGCCGCGACGTTTCCGCGCATGCAGGGTTTGTTTTTTTACGGCGACTTTTGCTCGGGCAGAATCTGGGGCTTGAGACAGGAAAACAATGTGTGGCAAGCGACATTGCTGCTTGATACTGCAATCAATATCTCAACCTTCGGTGAAGACCAGCAGGGAAATTTGTTTGTGGCCGACTACAACGGCGGCAGGATTCTTAGCGTCGTTGATTCTGCACCGGCACCGACGCCGACTCCCACTCCGACGCCGACTCCTGCCAGCACAACAGTTCAGTTTAGCTCTTCGGAATTTCAGGTAACCGAGAACTGCACTGAGATATCGATTACTGTGACCCGAACTGGCCCGCTGAGTGCGGCCCAAACAGTTGAATATGTGACCGCCGACAATTCAGCTAAACAAAAAACTGATTTCACTTATGCGGAGGGCAGCATTACTTTTGCCTCAGGTGAAACAACAAAGAACCTTCTTTTATTAGTCAGCGAGGACGCATATGCCGAAGGTACCGAAAACTTCGTAGTCTCATTGCGCAATCCTGCCAATGGTTTGGCGCTGGGGAATCCCAACAGTGCGGCCGTAGTTATCAACGATGACGAGCTCGTTGACGGAACCGCGAATCCAATAGACGACAACGCGACGTTCGTGGCCCAGCACTACCACGATTTTCTTAATCGCGAACCTGGTGAAGGTCTGGGTTTTTGGGTGGGAGAACTTAACTTGTGCGGTGCAGATGCGGCTTGTCTCGATGATCGTCGGGAGAACGTTTCAACGGCCTTTTTCCTTTCTATCGAGTTTCAGGCTACAGGCTACCTGGTTTATCGACTTGAGCGAGCGTCGTTTGCTCGCTTGCCACTGTACACGGCGTTCTTGCGCGATTCGCATCGCGTGTCAGACGGCGTGTCGGTAGGATCCGCGGGTTGGGAGCAGCGGGTGGCAGCTAATCGCCAGGCCTTTCTTGCCGAATGGGTTAACCGTACGGAGTTCAGAGCGCTTTACGATTCAAAGACGAATGCTCAGTTCGTGGATACTCTGTTCGCGAACTCCCAAGTGACGCCAGCGAGTACGGAGAGAGACGCGCTGGTGACGGCTTTGGCGAATGGATCGAAAACGCGGCCGGAGGTGTTGCTTGAAATCGTCGAAAATGGCGCCGTGTACAATCGACAGTACAACTCAGCCTTCGTTTTGCTGCAGTACTTTGGGTATCTGCGACGCAATCCGAATGACGCGCCGGATGGTGACCTGGCGGGATTTAATTTCTGGTTGAATAAGTTGAATCAGTTTAGTTTGCCGGGTGAAGACATGCGTGACGGGACAGTAGCGCATGGCCGAGTGAAGCGCGCGGAGATGGTGAAGGCGTTTATCAGGTCGATTGAGTACCGTGAAAGGTTTGGTAGGTAGGTGTGCGTAGGAGCGTGCGAAGCACACGATAGCATAAAGCCTGGGCCGCAAGCCCCAGGCAAGAGCCAATTAATTAAATGAGCCCGCGACAGCGGGCGACTGTGCATTCATTAAACTCTGTCGCCCGTTTCACGGGCTCACATGCTCAAAATGTCAAAGCCTGGGGCTTACGCCCCAGGCTTTATGCTGTCGCGTGCTTCGCACGCTCCCCCCTAACTCAAACTCAGTCACCAAATCGCGACGCTCACCCACTAACGAGGATCTGATTATCGATCTCTTTTACTCCTCTCACGTCGCGGACTAATCTCTCAAGCTGCATCTTCAGCTCATTGTTCTGTACCGTTCCCATAATCGTCGCTTTACCATTCAACACGGCAACGGTCACGCCTAGCGTGGAGAAGGTCGGACTGTCCGCAATCCTCTTGTCGATCTCAGCCTGGATAGCCAAGTCGGCAGACACATCAGGCGCAGCTCCACTCGCGGCACCACCTGACGGTGCAGGAGGAGTGACGATAATCGGTGCTTGCTGCGGCGCAGGTGGCGCCTGCTGAATGATTACAGGTGGCGGTTGCGCCGCTGGTTGTTGAACGACAGTGGTCGGCTGTGTCTCTGTAGCCAGGTTTTCATTTGCAGTATCGGTCTGTTGACCACTCATCAAGAACAAAACAAGTAACGTGACCAGCGCAACTGCCAGCACAACTATCGCTCCCACAGCGGCGCTTGACATGCCGCCGTCCGGACTCCTAACACTTTCGGTTTGAGTTACTTCACGCCGGGCGACAGGTGTTTCAACAACTACTCTGCTCCTTCGGGCTTGTTGCTCTTCGTATGACATGCTTCCTCCTCCGAGTGCGATCAAATTTGTGAAAAGATTCAGCTAAGACAAACTTATTCAGATACCAGACAGGTTAGGAGCAATCGTTATTCCCACGTTTCGAGTGGTATCGATTTAGCGCCTAAAACATTCTGTGTGTGAGACTTTGGAGAATTCCTGATTCTCTGACGCGCCGCGGGTGTGTTGGCCGAGAATACCTGAAGAGCGTATGCTTTCAATCCGGTCTTTGGCCTTGGATCTTTGGCCTTGGATGTCTGTCTTAAGCACCAACTAAGATCAAAAACAAGGACCCAAAGACCTAAGACCTAAGACCTAAGACCTAAGACCAACTTATGACCACGGCCATTGTCCATCACCGAGTCTTTCAACAACACGACACCGGGCCGTACCATCCCGAGTCCCCCTCACGCTACTCGGTCATCATGGAAGCACTACGCAATGACGCTCAACTTTGGCCGAAGCTGAAGGAAATCGAAGCGCCTGAAGCAGCACGCGGTGCCGTGCAAGCGTGCCACACGCCGCAGCTGTACAAAACAGTCAAACAAGTCGTCAGCGAAGGCACCGGTTACCTTGACGCCGACACGGTAGTTTCCATGCGGTCGATGGAGGCAGCATTGCGAGGAGCGGGCGCTGCCTGCGAAGCCATTGACCTCGTGATGCAGGGCACTGCAGACAATGCGTTCGTTCCGGTCCGCCCACCCGGTCACCACGCGACGCCAGAGCGCGCCATGGGCTTTTGCCTCTTTAACAACGTCGCCATTGCCGCCAGATATGCTCAGAACCGTTATCCGGAGATTGAGCGTGTAGCGATAGTCGATTGGGACGTTCATCACGGCAACGGCACACAAGGAATCTTCTATGACGATCCGACTGTGTTCTTTTTCTCAATGCATCAGTACCCGTGGTATCCAGGGACGGGTGCGAGAGGCGAAACGGGGATAGGTCGCGGCAAGAATTACACTTTGAACATTCCGCTTAAAGCTCGAACGAGCGCGCACGAACAGAAGCGAATGTTTGAAGCAGCGCTTCAAGACATGGATTCGCGGTTCAAGCCAGACTTCATCATCATTTCAGCCGGCTTCGATTCTCACGCGGGCGATCCTCTAGGCCAACTTTTGTTGGAAGACGAGGACTTTATCTCCATGACTCAAGCTTTAAAACAGTGGGCGAATCAGAACTGTAAAGGCAGAATCATTTCCTGTCTCGAGGGCGGGTACAATCTTTCGACTCTTGGCGAGACAGTTCGTGCTCACGTGAACGAACTTTATAAATAGACTGGAGTCGGGAGTCGGGAGTCTGGAGTCAGGAGTCATTACCTGACAACGACCTAACCACCGACTAGGGACCACTGACTCGAGACTCCAGACTCGAGACTCCAGACTCGAGACGCCAGACTTCTAAAGAAAGTTTGAACTAAAGCGTTACACAGGAGTAAACTCGCCCTACTAAACCGTTTCGGGACGCGATAGCCTGAGAGAAAGGTAAGAGAGCTCCTAGTTTCTGGCCACTCTTGAACCACCTGAATTGACTGCACAAAAGCCCAGTGCGCAGCGCTCCGAAAAAAGACAGGGCAAGTTCACCTCAAATCTTGCCTTGATGGAGAAGCGTCCATGCCAGATCTTGAAATCACCTGCACGGAATGCGGGACGGCGTTCACGTTCACCGAACGCGAGCAAGACTATTATCGAGAACGTAATCTGACTTATCCGAAGCGCTGCAAACCTTGCCGCGAGGCGAGGCGCGCAAATTTTGGCGGCGGAAGATCGCAAGGAGGTGAGCGTCAAAGGTTTGAGATTACCTGCGATCAATGCGGAAAGACCGACACAGTACCTTTCAAACCGTCAAGCGGAAGACCGGTGCTATGTAGCGATTGCTTCGCCGCGAGTCGGGCACAGCCTCAACGCTGAAGCGGCCTTTTAAGAACAACTTCATGACTTACCAAACTATCCAATTGGAGATGCGGGGTTCTGTTTGCTTAATTACGCTGAACAGGCCGGAATCGCTTAACGCATTGACGCTGGAAGTCGGCAAGGACTTCAAAGCTGCCGTAGCTGAAGCAATGGAACGCGGCACACGGGCAATACTGTTAACAGGCGCTGGGCGCGCGTTTTGTGCCGGTGGCGATCTGAAAGAAATGCGGAAGATCGCGGAACAAGAAGGCAGAGTTGAAGCGTTCTTTGACGAGCCTCTCAGAGAGCTCAATGAATGCATAAGGTTAATCCGCAAGACGCCCGTGCCGTTTATCGCGGCAGTCAATGGTGCAGCCTCTGGTGGTGGTTGTAATCTTGCTCTCGCATGCGATCTGGTTATTGCGGCCGAAAGTGCCAGGTTCAATCAAGCGTTTATCAAAATTGGACTCGTGCCCGATTGCGGCGGCACCTTTATTTTGCCGCGCCTCGTGGGGTGGAAGCGAGCGTCGGAGTTGTTGATGACCGGGGATGTGGTTAATGCACAGGAAGCCCTGGCGATGGGCATGATTAATGCCGTTGCCGCGGATGCTGAATTAATGGCTCAGGCAATGGCATTGGCAGAGCGAATGGCGCAGGCGCCGACGGTCGCGTTAGGAAAAATCAAAGAACTGCTGGAAGAGAGTGCAAAAAATGATTACGGTGAACAACTCGAATTAGAAAGGGAAGCGCAAATCGAAGCAGGGCAAACGAAGGATTTCAGAGAAGGCGTAGCGGCTTTCATCGAGAAGAGGCCACCAAAGTTCGCAGGTGGATGATTCGAAAGACAGGATGGTTTAAGAGCCGCTAAACTCGAGTTTGGCGGCTGTTTTATTTGGCACCCACTCTTTATGGCGTCGCTTACGTACATGCAGCTCCTCCGCACCAATCGTTCTTTCCGACGATTGTGGATAGGGCAGGTTATTTCCGAGCTCGGCAACTGGTTCAACTTCATTGCCGCGCTGGGACTGGTGCGCGCGGTCTCAAACGCTGCTCCTGAAGTTACGACGATCATGATCGTTGCCCGGTTGGTCCCGTTTACGCTGTTTGCGCCGCTGGCAGGGGCAGTCGTGGATCGATGGTCGCGACGCACGATCATGATCGCTTCAGATCTGGTGAGGGTACTCGTCGCACTGGCAATGCTATTGGTGCACACACCCGATGATCTTTGGATAGCTTATACGTGCACTGTACTCCTGTCGTTGTTTGGAGCGTTCTTTGAAGCAGCTAAGAACGCTGCCGTCCCGAACATCACGGGCGACCGGGATTTGCTGGTTGGAAACGCGCTTATGTTTTCCATCCGGTTCTTGCTGATGGCGATTGGTGCCGGCTTGGGCGGTTGGACTGCGGCTACTGTCGGCTATGAAGCGGCGTTTGTGGTGAACGCATTGTCGTTTGCACTGTCGGCTTATTCGGTCTGGCTGATTCCTGATCGAGAGACGCGGCAGCCGGCGGTCAGTTTGCAGGAGCAGGGGCAGGAGCAGGAGGCAGTTGGCAGGGGGCAGGAGCAGGAGGCAGTCAGCCGGCGCCAGGACGCAGCAGTTGCGCCAAAGGCGCGGAAATCGGGTTACTGGTCGGATATTCGCGAAGGGTGGTCGTTTATTCTTTCGCATGCTCCAGTCGCCGCAATTTTAGGAGCCAATATCCTCTGGGCGACTGGTGGCGGGGCATTCAATCTGATTTCTGATCGACTAGGCGGCATTGTCTACGCCGGACAATACGGCATTAGTGGCGATGGCGCCGTAGCCGCTCTGTACTTTGCGAATGGCCTGGGTCTTTTTATCGGAATGATGATAGCCCGGCGCATTGGTGCCTATCTCGAGGTTGCTGGTGGGACAGTGGGTTTCATCGGTTGGGGTTTGGTAATTCAGGGCGTGATTTTTGCGCTCATGGGCGTAATGCCGACTCTTCTCCTGGCCTGCCTATTCTTTTTTTTATCGCGCGTTCTGCTGGCGGCGGAGTTTGCCATTCAGGAGACTTTGTTGATGCGCCTTGTGCCGGATAATCTTCGTGGTCGAGTGTCAACCACGGATCGCGCAGCAGAGTTTCTAATCTGGAGTTTTTCGACTGCGGTTGCCGGTTGGTCGCTGCGAATGATCACACCCCAGACGCTCACCATGATTGCCGGGTTGCTTTCATCGAGTTCGGGTTTGGTTTGGCTGGCGTTGTTTGCGACCAGGCGAGTGCGTTTACCGCGAAGGCTGAACCCAACTAAGGAAGTGGCCGTGTCTGAAGTGGAGACGGTTTAACTGCCGGCCGTGATAATGGAAGCGCGGACGCCCAGGAGATCGGAAAAATCCTTTATATAAATCGCGCTCACTCGCCGCATGCGCCGCACTGTATCCACTAGCTCGTCGCCGGAGATAAAACCGTTTTCCACGTGAGCAATGGCCCACGTCGGAATATGAGCCGCAGTGCGTAACAAATCTTCGACGAACCCAAGATATTGTTGCTTACTCTGAACTGGGGCACCCAGCTTGCCCGAGCGTTGCCTTTCGAAGTCACCCCAAAATTCATCGGTGCCGCGGAGCCACTCCTCGCGCCAGCTCACCATTGTTTCGCGCGCGGGCTCTGACTTGATCACCGGCGTGGGCAATTTGAGAAACAGCAAGTCAGTATGCTGCCGTTCGGCAATAAAGTCGCGCAAGTCCTGGTTGGTGCTGAGGTTCCTTAAAGAGTTATCGAAAGGCTGAGGCAAGATTTGCGTGATTTGCCGAAAGACCTTCGATAAAGATAAAGGCCGGCGCAACGCCCTCGTTTCATCATCAAACGCGAGCACGTAGTCTCCCGCCATCATTCCGCAAGTCAACGCCAGACTCTGCTTGTATGGCGACTCAAGACGTTCGGCGTTTCGACGCACGTTGTCGAGCCACCACGCATCGAGTTCACTAAATCGTTTCGTCAACGATGGGTTATCAAGCCGCTCGCCGGGAACGTAAGCGTCATCAAGCACCAGATTCAGATCATCGTCGGTCAAACGCTCTGAACAGTTTTCCACGAGGGCAGTTGCTTTAGTAAAACACCATATGAGCGGATCGTTCGTCGCCACCCGCACGTTCCAGCGCTTAAGCTGAATGCAGAGATCCGGCTCTCCCGTGAGAGGCACTGCAATGGAAGTGAATTTGAGCCGCCGCAGGACGCTTAATTCAAATGCGAGCCATCCGTTACTAAATGTTCCGCTGCCGTTATAAGCCACGATAAAGTTAAGACCTCACTTCACAGAACTCTAGTCCAATGTCCAACGTCCAAAGTCCAACGTGAAATGTCCAGCGGCCACGTCCAATCCGCAGGTCGGCTGTCGATCTGACTTTGGACGTTGGACATTGGACTTTGGACTCGAAAACAAATCCCAATCCCGAGAAACACCTTCCGCTGTTGGACTCTCTTCACTACGGGCAAATGATTCGAGTTCCGGCATATCCTCAAGCGTAAGAAAAAGGTTCACCACACGCGGATCGAATTCAATCCCCGTCCACTCTATGACCTTCTGACGCGCTTGTTCTGCCGTTAAAGCCTTGCGAAAAGGACGCGCATCTGTCAGAGCGGCGTAGGAGTCAGCTACGCGAAGTATTCGCGCTGCGAGCGGAATCTCCTCGCCTCGTAAAGCGTCAGGATACCCGCTGCCGTTCCACCATTCATGATGCCAGCGCACGAGTAACTGTGCAGCGCGATCGGCACCGGCTCGCGCTGCTTCCTGTTCGCCAATCACAGGATGACGCGCGAGATCGATCCTGTCTTCATCCACTAGTTCATCGGAACGCTTAATGTAGTCTCGCTCCATGGCCGCTTCGCCGAGATCGTGTAGCAGTGCGGCAGTTCGGAGTGAACGCCGGTCATGCTCTGCCAGTCTCAGTCGTCGCGCCATTTCGTCGGCTAAGGCTGCGATACGTGGCGCGTGAGGGTTTGGGTACTGCTCGAACTTATCGGTCGCGACACCAAGCTCCGAAAAAGCTTCAGTCGCAATACTCGGTCGCGTTGTTTTTGTAGCTCGCATATTCATTTTGTCGTCCGAGCGGTCTCCAATTTTAACGCTAATTTGCGTCCTTGAGCATTATTTGGCTCAATCGCGAACGCTCGATCCAGCTCGCCTTCAGCACGCCGGTACAAGCCGAGATCGAAATAGAGATCGGCAAGCATTACGCGGTAAGAGGCATTAGTAGCATCAAGCTTAAGCGCAGCCTGTAGTTCTGCTTCAGCGAGCCGCCGACTTCCTTCTTCGCCAGCCAGCGCACGACCGTAGTAGGCCCGATAACGAGCATCCTGTGGCGCCAGGCGCGCAGCCGCCGCCAGATGAGTAATCGCCAATTTGATGTGTCCCTGATCGAGCGCAGCAAAGCCTTCGGTGAAACTTTTCTCGGCACGCTCAACATCGCTTTGATCCAGGATCCCAATCTCGTCGTTTCGTACTCGAGATTGAGCTGAGTCTTTGTCGCGCTTCGGCGCAGATTGCGCAAGCTGCTGAGCCTTTAGTTGCGCCGCAAGCTTCGCATCATATGCTGACCGGCGGTTGGAGTCGGTGAGTATTTCATACGCTTGCGTGATGCGGGCGAATGCTGTTTCGATTCGGGCGTGTAGTGGCGTTCCAGCCTTAAGATGAAATCTGTCTGGATGATAATTCCGAGCCATTGTGTAGTAACCGGTTTTTATCTGGTCGGCTGGGGAAGTCTCGTTGACACTTAATACTTCGTAGTGAGTTTCAGCAGATTCAACTCTGGCGAGGAAAGCATCGAGATCAAGTTTCTGATCCTCAGATTCAGCGATAGAACTCGGCTCTTCGGATGTTGCAGCGGTCGGTTTCGTTGACGAAGCAGGCAAAACGCTGTACGGGCGTTCACGCTCGAGGAAACCACCGAGAATGAGTCCGTAAATTGTTCTCGCGGCATCAAGCTCACGCAGCCCGCTAACGGCAATCAAATCACGCAATGGCGTTGCATGGTCCAGCCGCGAAAGAACGAAACCTTCCGATGGAGTGAGGTTGACGAAGTCGGGCGGAGAGGCAGCCCTCGAAATCGTTTCATCTGAAGGCGGGAATCGCGACCTTACAAAATCCAACTTCATCTTACGCGCTGCCTCTATGAGCAAGGCAGGCATATCAATTTTCACGCGAGTCGGATCGCCAAGCCGGCTGCGGTCGTCGAATTCCCACGTGCCGCTGGTCCAAAGCACAGCCACGCGCAGGACGTCACTAACTTGTCTCGCGATCAGTGGTTCCATCGCCTCGCGATTGACAATGCCTTTAGTACTGAGTTCGGCAACAAGTGCCAGATCCGGGCGTTTACCGAGCTCGGAAAGTTGAGCTTCAGTAATGAGGCCTTGCTTCTTGAGGTATTCGCCGATCCGCAGATTGCGGAGATTAGAGACCGCGTAGATTATTTGACCATCTTCAAAATAGACGATTGTCCTGACACTCTCATGCTGCAAACGCAACGTGCCTGAAATACGCTTTTGGAGGATCTCGCAAACGAGTTCGGCGAGCGGTAGTTCACTTAATTGACCATTCATTGGCTGCTGGGAATCTCAGATCTGAGATCTCAAATTTGAGATCCGAGAAACGTTCCGGGCGCTTTTTCCGACTGCGAGGAAGCTCGCGAGTCTGAGCTAAGACATCATAGCGCACGACTCACAGAATTTGCATCCGTCATGTCGCGGTTGGTGAGCTTGGCTTCACCGAGTTTGTGAATCACCCGACCCATAAATTTGATACTCATCAGGAAATCATCCAACCGGATGTTTTCATCCGGACCATGTGGATTTGAGCCGGCGTGGCTAATTCCAAATGAGGAGACGGGCATCGGCGGACTGCAAGCCCCACAAACGGCACCAACGGGACCACTGGAGGGATCCATCGGATAAACAAGAGGAGACATTCCATAGATCTCTTCGGCCGGGTCAATCACCGCGCGAGCGACTAGAGAAGTAGCAGAAGCCTTGGCGAGAGGCGCGCTTCCGAGTTCGACAATCTCAATATCTTTGAAACCGCGAGCGTCCAGGTGTTGACGAAGTAACTTGATGACAAGCTGCGGCGTTAGATCCGGCACCAGGCGGAAGTCGAGTCGCGCCATCGCCGTACTGGGAAGAACAGTTTTCGCACCCGCCTCAGTATGGCCAGTCTGGATTCCGCAGATCGTACAAGTTGCACCAAAGATGTGCTCTCTTACGAGCTCGTAGCCTTTCATCGAACGCACCCAGCTCGCGATGCGAAACTGCCGCTTCAGACCGGCTTCATCGAACTCAATTGCCTTAAGCGCTACTGTATCGTCCTCGCAGATAGGTGCGATTTGTGAAGCAAAGCCGTCAATCGTGATCACACCTTTCGGCGAGGTAATCGTCGCCAACGCCTGCACCAGCCGCCACGCCGGGTTTGGAACAATCGCGCCCCACTTTGAATGCAAATCTGAACGTGCGCCATGCGCGCGCAACTCGAGAAAAGTAATGCCCTTGAAACCGAGGCTGATGACCAGCCGTCCTCGGCTGTCTCGATGTCCTTCATCCCAGATACAACCGTCGGCTACGAGCAAATCCGAATGTTGAGTCGTGAAGCGATACAGGCTAGGACTGCCTAGTCCGTCTTCACCCTCAACAATAAACCGGAGTGAGACGGGTAGTTTGCCAAAGGTTTTCTGGTAGGCTTCGACGGCCGCCAACCGGGCTACCAGATCTCCTTTACTATTCGCGGCGCCGCGAGCGTAGAGCCTCCCGTCGTCGATCGTCGCCGCAAACGGTCCTGCTGACCACTGGCTCAACTGGCCGACCGGTTGAACGTCGTAGTGCCCGTAAACGACAAACGTGTTCGGTCCGCCACCACATTCGCCGTAGAGAATCGGATAACCCGTGCCCATCTTGAATGCTCGGGTGCCGATTCCAATGCGCTGCATCATTTGCTCGACAGCTTCCGCCGTCGCGCGCACACCGGTGCCGCGCGCAGCCACAGACGGCATGCGGCAAAGCGCTTGCAATCGCTCTATGAAAGTTTTGGAGTGGCGATCGACGTAGCGGTCAAAGCGGGCGAAACTCAAATGAACTCCTAAAAAGCGTAAAGCAGATAACGGGGCGGCCCTGGTGCGCGTTCAAAACCTGCGCAAACCAAGCCCTTCGAAAACGCTTCCATAAACTCTGAACGTACACGCAACTGTTCTCGCTTAGCTGTCTCGACATCGTGCTTGACGAGACTATTCCAATCCACAGGAATTTCAATAACGCCGGCCGGGTCCGGCGGCGCCACAGCCGGTGCGCCTGCCGCCAACTTGACGACTCTTGGTGACGCAAGTTCCCAGTTTGCAATCATCCTATCACTCACAAGCCCCTGGCCAATTGCCGTAGCGTGTGCTGGATCAGTCACGTAGTCTGTGCCGTAAAAGTTTTCTCCATAAGTGCGCACGACTACGCCGAGCCGATTCAAATTGAAGTAAGCATTTCGCGCCTGCATTGGCTCGAATGTCCACCTTATGAAGCGACGGCCTTCATCAAGAGCGCGAGCCCGCTGCGCCCATTTCAAACGCGCGCCTAAACCGCGGTTCTGGTATTCCTTGCGCACTGCCATCATGTGAGAGTACCCAATCACTTCGTCTTGCCCTCGCAGCGCTACCAAATGATGTACAAATCCCGCCAACTGCTCCGAGTCATTTGTCGGGAAAGCACCCAGCGTCCACCCACCAGCCTGTCGGGACACGATCAGATGCCGGCGTGGTGAGATTTCCAGATCAGGCAGCCCAAATACTTCTCGCTGCAATTTGACGCACTGATCGAGTTCCTCAACTGTCGCGCATTCGCGAATCTCGAACTCTTCCATGCTTTCTCTTTAGGCCTTGCCGGCACGTACGGGCAACTGAATGACAATTCGTAAGCCGTCGGCGCGATTTTCCAGCGTAACATTGCCGCTCATGAAGCTCAGCAACCGGTGACAGATGATTATCCCTAAATCGTTCAGGGTCGCGTCGCGTTTGCCGTCAGTCGCTTCAGGATCCAACACGCGTGAGATGTTGGCGACCGGTTCTCCAAAATCGTCAATGCTGATTCGAAGGAGTTCTGCATCAACCATGTCAGCATGGATTTTCACTACTTGTTCCGAGCTGCTGCGGCTAATGGCCCACCCAAGAAAGTTGTAGAGAATCTGACGTAACTTTAGCGGATCCGAGACCACTGTCGTCACACCGGGAGCGAGCGCATATTCGAGCTGCACCTGACCGACTTGTGCTCGTCGCGCCAACGCCGCACACGACTCGCGCAACGTATCTTCGACTAAGAATTCCTGCAAGAAGAGTTCGGTTTGGCCGCCCTCGAGTCGGGAAAGATCTACGAGTTGATTCAGCCTTGTTTGAAGCTGAAAAGCGGAATCCTGAATCTTCTTGCAAAACCGCCGCTGCGTCTCAGTCAACTGTTCGTGATCGAGCAATATTTCGCTGAACCCGAGGATTGATGTGAGCGGAGTCCGTAATTCGTGCGACATGCGCGCGAGAAAGAGTGAACGGTAATGCGAGATTCGACGCAGCTCACGGTTCGCTTCTTCCAACTCAGCGCTCCGCAGTTTTAACTGCTCGATCAGGTGCTCGACTTGACTATTAGCAGTGTCGCCCATATTCGGCACGCCGAGGCGTAACGATCTAAAACATGAATTACTTAAAAATTGATCGGGATGACGAAAATATTAAGGCCCGCCGGAACAAGAGTCAAAAGGCCCACCAGTTCGTTACTCAACTGTGAAACTGATAACATTCGCGGTCACTGTGCAGAAGAGGCAATCCGTCGAAAAGGAAATCGAAAGGCTGCGGGACGATATTCGGCGGCACGACGAGTTGTATTACGTCAAAGCCGACCCCGAAATCTCCGACGCGGAATATGACAAGCTCCTCGAGAGACTAAGAAAACTCGAAGAGCAGCAGCCTGAGCTCATTACTCCAGACAGTCCTACGCAGCGCGTCGGAGGCCGGCCGGCCGAAGGGTTCGCCCAGGTCGTTCACCGGCGGCCCATGCTTTCTCTCGACAATAGCTACAACATCGACGAGCTGCGCGCCTTTGATCAACGCTGCCGCCGCCTGGCGGAAGGCAGACCATTAGAGTACGTCTCGGAACTCAAAATCGACGGTGTATCGATCTCTCTGCATTACCAGAACCAGATTCTTTCGCGAGGCGTTACTCGAGGCGACGGCCGGATCGGCGAAGAAGTAACTCAGAACACGCGCACTATTCGTAGTGTGCCGCTCAGGCTGCGTTCCAGCGGTGACTTACGTGCGGAAGAAGTTGAAGTCCGAGGAGAAGTGTTCATTCCGCGTCGTGTGTTCGAAAAGACCAATGCCGAAAGAGAAGAGCAGGGCGAGTCACGATTTGCGAATCCACGCAACGCGGCCGCGGGCACACTGCGGCAACTCGATTCGCGAATCGTGGCTACTCGCGGGCTCGACATGTTTGCTTATGACGTGATTACCGGCGAACGCAAACCCTTCCCAACACATTGGGAGTCCCTCAACTGGCTCGAGCAAGCAGGGTTGCGCGTCAATCCTTATCGGAAGCTTTGTTCATCCATTGACGAAGTAATCGACTTCTGTAACGAGATGGAGGCCCGTCGTGACGACCTCGATTATGAGATCGACGGTCTCGTCATAAAGGTGAACTCAACGGCGCTGCAAGATGAATTCGGCACGACGCAAAAGGCCCCGCGATGGGCCATTGCTTACAAGTACCCTGCCAGGCAGACGACCACCCAGGTACACGACATCGTGGTGTATGTAGGCCGCACTGGGGCGATGACTCCCGTTGCGCATCTCGAACCAGTCCTTCTTGCCGGCACAACTGTGTCGCGCGCAACTCTCCACAACGAAGACGAAGTTAGGCGGCTCGGAGTACGGATTGGCGATTGGGTTCTGATCGAAAAGGGCGGAGACGTCATTCCGAAAGTGCTCAAAGTAATCGAGACGAAACGCACCGGCAATGAACGGCGATTTCGCATGCCGAAAAAATGCCCCGTCTGTGGTGGAGAGGTTTCGCGGCCGGAAGGCGAGGTTGTGGCTCGATGTGTAGCCGCGGATTGCCCCGCGCAGTTAGAAGGTCGACTGTTGCACTTCGCATCACGCCGGGCCATGAGGATCGAGGGACTGGGTGAATCGCTGGTTCATCAGCTTGTAGAACGGGAGATGCTGAAGGACGCGGGCGACTTGTACTCGCTGACTCTTGAAGGACTTGCAGGCCTCGAGCGCATGGCGAAAAAATCCGCGTCAAATCTGCTCGCGCAGATTGAGGCGAGTAAAGCGCGCGACCTTTCAAACCTGGTTTATGCGTTGGGAATTCGACATGTCGGCGAGAGAACGGCGGCTATTCTTTCCGGGCATTTCGGCTCGCTCGATGCGTTGACCAAAGCGAGCGTTACTGAACTCGACGATGTACCGGAAATCGGATTGACCGTTGCTCAGAGCGTTCGAGACTGGTTTGACGATCCGGGAAATATTGACCTCTGCCGCCGTCTTACGGAAGCAGGGGTGCGCGTGAACGCGGAACGAAAATCGGCGATTGCAGACGAGAGGTTTGCAGGTCGCCAGTTCGTGTTAACCGGCACGCTCTCATCGTTCACGCGCGATGAAGCTAAGAGTTTGATCGAGAGTCGAGGCGGGCGGGTTACATCTTCTGTTAGTAAGAAGACGGACTATGTCGTAGCCGGAACGGAGGCCGGGTCCAAACTCGAAAAGGCGACGGAGCTGGGCGTGACAGTGATCGACGAGGCGACTTTCCAACAGATGTTGGGCTAAGATGAGAGGCATATGGCGGAAGAAAATACTTCTAAGCTCGAATTGCTTTACACCATTTTTTGTGACGACGTTCGACTCGAAGTCGGTAACAAGCTCTCATTCATGGGTGTGTTCCAAAACATAATGGTGCAGCAATTGCCGGTGTCGCTAATCAAATTCGCTGTAGTGAATCACTGGAGGGGTGAGGGTGTTCACTTATCGGAAGTGCGCATTCTTACAACCGATCGCAAGCAACCGGTAGTCGTCTCTCAACCCACTCGTTTTGAAATCATGCGAGGAGGTTACGCAGACAACATCAGCTTCTTCGTGAACGTAACGTTCCCGACTGCCGGTCAGTACTGGGTGCAGACTCTGATTGACTCGAGCCTGTTTGACGAGCAGCCTTTGGTCGTCTCAGACGGCACTGAGTCCGACGCCGACAGTTCCTCCGAAGCCGTCAACTAACTGCGATTCCGTATTGTTTAATTTTTGAGTTAAGCGTTGTCGGTCTAATCGACAACAGCTTGGCTGCCTTCACCTGACTCCCGCGACAATGATCGAGCGCTAACCTGATTAGCTCGATCTCGAACTGTTCAACCTCTTTGTAGAAGTCGATCCCTTCGGCCACGTTGAGTGACCTTAGGTTAGTCGAAGCTTCGGTAAAGGCTTTGTCACGGGCCAGGCTCTCCGTTTCGTGCAAGAGAGAAAAGGCAAGATCAACCAAACGCTCGACCCGGCTCGGCACAGGGTGTTCAGCGATTCTGAGTTGCGGTGTCGCTGTGGGCAGGCGTTGCCGGTTGATGGATTCGATGGCCGCACGATCAACGCTCATTTGAGATCCCCTCTGGTTTAGTGGCTTTCTACGCACTTTCAGCCCAAGTAATTCGCCAAGCCCGCATCTGGGGACGTGCATGGCATGAGGCGTCTTCTAGAGGCAAAACACCGCACTCGCGGTTCTTGTGACAGATTAATTGCCATTTATTTGACGCATTACTGCGTGCGTAAGTTCCCCGGAATTGTTAACGATTGAAGATGAGTGCGATTAACAGTTGTCCCAATAGTGAGATTAGTGAAGATGATTTTCCCAATAGTGAGATTGGTGCGGATGAGAGGACTTGAACCTCCACGATGTCACCATCACAGGCTTCTGAGACCTGCGCGTCTGCCAGTTCCGCCACATCCGCGTGCAGTGAAGCATTATGCGAACGGGGTTGAAGGGTGTCAAGAAACCCAAAAGGGGCGGCTACGGAGTGCCGCCCCTACATGCATGTCAGGTTCGTTGCAGAATCGATAGCGACATGGTCCCCGTTATTGCATGAACAGATACAACAAGTCTGTCCAGTTGAAGCCACGCTGGTAATTGTACTGATTGTAATCGTAGTAACGACCGTTCCGATATTGATCCATCAGGATGCGCCTGCGCTGTAGTCGTCGGAAATCATCGTCGTCGAAATCGCGATCGCGAAAACGCCTGCGCCGCCGGAAGTCGTCGTTATCGAAATCGCGATCGCGAAAGCGTCTGAAGCGAACCCGGTCGTCAAACCGCCTCCGTGGTCCGCGGCCGTCCCACCTTCCGTCGCGGGCATCGTGACAATTCACAAACTTGTCACACTTTTTATCGAACCGATCAAAGTCGCGGCCGCCTCGACCACGTCCTCGACCCCTCTGCGCGAGCGAGGTAGCAGGCATCGCCATAACGATCAGTAAAGCAACAACTGCGACTCTCAATACCTTTCGGTTATCAGTGAAAATCCTCATCGGTTCCTCCAAATCCTGACAAATTGTGTTAACTGTGCTTCTAAGAGTGGGGCTCGGAGGTAATCCGTACAAGACGTATGCCATTCAACCGTCTCATTCATACCGGGCTTAAGCCCTGGTATTGATGAAAACCGGTGGAAAGGAAACCGTTTAAACGGTTTCCCTTCAATTTGCCTGAACGAACACCGCGCTAAAGCGCGGTGAGAATAAGAACTTTACAAACAGCACTTATGCCTAAACTGTCTTCGGTGAAGCGAGTGTTATACGATATGGGCCATAATCAGGACCTTATGGTTGATCCAGCGCTTATCCGGGAACGGCTCAGCGACGTGCGGCAGCAGATCGAAAAAACAGCCCGTCGCTGCAACCGTGCTCCGGAAGAGATTTGTCTTGTCGCAATTGGCAAGACCTATCCGCCCGAGGTTCTGCAAGCTGCTATCGAAGCAGGAGTGACCGATTTAGGCGAGAATCGCGTACAGGAAGCTGAGGGAAAGATTACTGCGCTCGGCCGGCATACTGTGCGTTGGCACCTGGTCGGGCATCTGCAGGCAAACAAATCGCGCCGGGCAGTAAAACTGTTCGATCTGATTCACTCGGTCGATTCGATTGCGCTCGCGCAACGGCTCGATCGGTTGTGCGTTGAGGCATCAAGAGACGAACTGCCGGTACTGATTCAGGTGGAGCTTGGGCAGGAGGAAACGAAGTCAGGTGTAGATGAAAAGGATCTGAATTCTTTGGTAGACGCAGTTGCTGAATGTCAGCGACTGCGATTATCCGGACTCATGACGCTGCCGCCTTTTTTTGACAACCCTGAAGATGCGCGGCCTTTCTTTAGCAGGCTACGCAAGATTCGTGACGAGTTGGCCGGCAAAGGAGTCTTCCAGGGCAGAGGCGAATTGTCGATGGGCATGACTCACGACTTTGTTGTAGCCATCGAAGAAGGTGCCACGATGGTGCGGATTGGGACTGCGATTTTTGGACAACGAAGGCAATGATTATTTTTGATTTGATCTCGCTCGTTACATGGTACCTGGTGGCTGGTACAGTGCTCGGGATCATTGTCGTCGTTATTGCGCGCGTCCTCGTGAATTACGCGGACATGAATCCATTCACCCGGACAGCCATGACCATCCGCCAGTTATCTGATCCCCTGATCAATCCGGTGCGTGCTTTCCTGTTGAGCTACCGGCTGGAACCAAAAATTGCTCCGTTCGTAACTATCCTGCTTGCCATTCTGCTAGGGTTGTTTATCTGGCGAGTGGTGGACTCATTTGTTTTTACGATCAGGGGAGTTACTACGAGTTTACATCGTGGCTCGGTCGAATCGCTGGTTGGCTACATTCTGCATGGTGCTCTCGGGCTTTATGCGTTGATGATCATCGCCAGAGTAATCTTATCGTGGGGACTAACTTATGGGCACCGGTTGATGCGGTTTCTCATTAGGTGGACTGATCCCATCCTCATTCCGTTTCGC
This sequence comes from Pyrinomonadaceae bacterium, assembly GCA_035281525.1. GTDB lineage: Bacteria > Acidobacteriota > Blastocatellia > Pyrinomonadales > Pyrinomonadaceae > PSRF01. The sequence continues at coordinate 51,884 of DATEDU010000196.1, forward strand.
AGACGTATTCCGCCGGTCGGCATGTTCGATTTATCGCCAATGATTGTCTTGATCATCTTACTGGTGTTTCAAAGCATCATCATGGGCACACTGATACGCTAACTATGGAAGGCAGGATTTCCCACTATCGGATCTTGGAGAAGCTCGGCGCGGGTGGAATGGGCGAGGTGTACCTGGCGGAGGATATGAACCTTGGTCGCAAGGTGGCCCTGAAGATTCTCGGTGAGGAGTACACCACGAGCAGAGACCGACTGCATCGCTTTGAACAGGAAGCAGCCGCAGCTTCAGCTCTGAATCATCCCAATATTCTGACCATTCATGAAATTGGAGTTGAAGAAGACAGACACTTCATTGCCACCGAGTACATCGACGGCCAAACGCTGCGTCACAAGATCGCAGGCTCTCACCTTGAAATGAAGGAGATCCTCGACATCTCCATTCAAGTGGCGAGCGCACTGGAAGAAGCGCACGCCGCCGGCATCGTCCATCGCGACATAAAGCCGGACAACATCATGATCCGCCGCAACGGCTTCGTGAAGGTGCTCGACTTTGGCTTGGCCAAGCTTACCGAGGACTTAAGGGATAGATCTCCATCTGACGGTGAGGCAGCAACTAGGGTCATGGTTCAAACCGACGCGGGTGTCGTGATGGGCACGTCACACTACATGTCCCCAGAGCAAGCTCGCGGCAAGCCCATGGATGCTCGTACCGATATTTGGAGTCTCGGTGTCGTGATGTATGAAATGGTCGCGGGTAGAACGCCCTTTGAAGGTGAAACCGCGACCGATGTCATCGTCGCGATCACTCAGAAGGAAGCCCCGCCACTTGCTCGATTTGCCTCGGATGTTCCTGCCGAATTCGAGTGGATCATCAACAAAGCTTTAAGGAAAGATCGCGACGAGCGATATCAGACTATTAAGGAACTGCTCACGGATCTACGACGGCTGAAACAAAGACTCGAGTTCGAGGCAGAACTCGAGCGTTCTTCTTCACCGGATGCCGTTTCCAGATCGAGTGTTGGCGCTGTTGCAGGTGTGCCAACGAAAACAGAGCAAATCAGATCCACCGCTGAAGCCACGCATCCAGCTTCAAGCGCTGAATACCTGGTCAGCGAAATCAAACGTCACAAGAAGGGCGCAAGCCTGATCGCCGCTGTGCTGGTACTCGCCGCCGCCATCGGTGCGTTCTTTTATTTCAATCGCACTCCAGCGTTGACCGACAAAGATACTGTTTTGCTGGCTGACTTCGTTAACACAACGGGCGATCCTGTTTTTGATGGCACTCTGAAGCAGGCGTTAGCGGTGCAGCTCGGTCAATCGCCCTTCTTGAATATCTTTCCTGAAGAAAGAGTACGCGAAGCACTTCGCTTCATGGGCCGTTCGGCTGATGAGCGTCTGACGAAAGATATTGCGAGAGAGATCTGCGAGCGTCAGGGCCTCAAAGCAATGTTAATTGGATCCATTGCAATGTTGGGAAGCAACTATGTGATTACGCTCGAGGCGATAAATTCAAGCACAGGCGACACCTTCGCTCACGAGCAGGTCGAAGCGAAAAGTAAGGAGCAAGTACTTTCATCGCTGGGCAAAGCTGCTTCAGAGCTGCGTGAAAAGCTTGGAGAGTCACTGAGTTCCATTACGAAGAACCAGGTAGAAATCGAACAAGCCACAACCTCGTCGTTGGAAGCGCTGAAGGCCTATGCCATGGCGAACGATGAGCGCACTAAGGGTAACGCCGTTCAGTCGCTGTCATTGTACAAGCGAGCCATCGAACTTGATCCGAATTTTGCGATGGCCCATGCCCGAATTGCCGTTTTCTATGGCAATCAAAACCAGCTGGACGAAGCCCAGCCCTTTGCTCAAAAGGCGTTTGACTTGCGCGACCGCGTCAGCGAACGTGAGCGGCTTTATATCACTGAGAAGTACTACAACTATGTGACAGGCGAAATAGATAAAGTAGTTGAAGTGCTCCAAACATGGACGCGGCTTTTCCCGAACGACTTCATTCCGCACAACAATCTGGCACTGAATTACATGTTGCTGGCGAGATACGAAGAGGCACTTAAAGAAGCATTAGAGGCCGTTCGTCTGAATCCCAACGCTACGAGTGCGCGAGAAAATCTGATCGGGTGTTTTATCGCTTTGGAACGGTTTGATGAAGCGAACCAGGCGTTGGAACAGTTGAGGACACTTTATCCGGATTCTGCGGCGGGATTTTTTAGCAGTTACCTGCTCGCGTTTTTGAGCGGCGATCAAGCAGCGGAGCAGCGTTTGGTTCAATGGGCGAAAGCGAAAAGTCTTGAGGGTGAGCTCGCTGGATTGCATGCCGCGTCGGTGGGGTATTCAGGGCAATTGAAGAAGAGCGGTGATCTAACGCATCAGGCGGTTGATATTTTCAAGCAGCAGGATCGCAAGGAAAATGCAGCTCAGGTTTTACTCGCTCTCGCTGCGAGACAAGCCAACGTTGGACGATGCGAAGACGCGACGCGTAATACTACAGCTGCGTTGGCGATAACTCGGGGCAGAACCAATATTGGCCCGGCGGCGAATGTTTATGCAGAGTGTGGTGACATAAGCCGGAGTCAGGCTTTACTTGATGATGCGCTTCGGCTCTATCCAAAAGACACTCCGAATGTCTCGATGGCTGCGCCTCTCATTAGGGCACAACTCAGCCGAGCTCGAGGGAATGCGAAAGAAGCACTGCAGACACTTGAATCGGCACGACGGTTCGATCTTGGACAGGCTTCGGGTTTGACTAATAACTACCTGCGCGGTCTCGTTTATTTGGATCTTCGCGAAGGGAGCCAGGCTGCGGCGGAGTTTCAGAAGATTATCGACCATCGTGGAGTTGATCCAGTTTCGCCGCTGCATAATTTGGCGCGGCTGGGTTTGGCTCGGTCAGCGGCGATTAGTGGCGATATAGGAAAGAGTCGGACTGAGTATCAGAACTTTTTCGGAGCGTGGAAAGACGCAGATGCAGATTTGCCGATCCTGGTCCAAGCAAGGAAAGAGTACGAGCAGCTGAAGTAGGCATTTTCCATTTTCCATTTGACATTTTTCATTTGTCATTTGGCGTGATTTCGTGGATTGTGATTGTCTGATTTCGTGGATCGCTTTTTTGAAAATGACAAATGAAAAATGGGAAATGACAAATGGAAAATTCTTCTGGTTCACGTTGTCCCACGGGCGTCGCGGAGTGAGATTGTGGGCGAACACAATGGCGCTCTACGCGTCCGCATCGCCGCACCTCCCGTCGATGGTGCCGCGAACGAGGAATTAGTCCGCACGTTGGCCCGCGCTTTCAAGATTCCCAAACGCGACATCGAGATCCTCTCCGGCCACACCTCCAAACTCAAACAAGTCCGGATAAAGAACATCACACCTGCAGCGTTGGCGACGTTTCATCAAAAAAGAGCGGGGGCGCGGCGCTGAAGCGCCTTGCCCCCTTCCCAACCTGCCAATTTCCAGTTATGTAGCCTGCTTTCGTTGCGGTTCAGCGATTATGATATATTCCCTCGCACTCGCACACGCATAGAGAAGGACCGTAGTCTCAAATGTCTGGACATTCGAAGTGGCATAGTATCAAGCATAAGAAAGGCGCGCTCGATGCCAAGCGCGGCAAGCTGTTTACAAAGTTCATTAAAGAGATCACTGTTGCAGCCCGCTCGGGTGGCGGTGATCCCACCGGCAACGCAAGGCTCCGAAAAGCAATCGCCGACGCCAAGGCGGGCAACATGCCCAACGACACTATCGACCGAGCCATCCGCCGCGGCACCGGCGAAGAAGAAGGCGTGAACTACGAAGAGATCACTTACGAGGGATATGGGCCAGGTGGCGTCGCTCTTTTGGTTGAATCGGTAACGGACAACCGCAACCGCACGGTAGCGGAGATACGCCACATCTTTTCAAAGAACGGCGGGAACCTCGCCGCCGCGGGCGCTGTGAACTGGATGTTTGACAAAAAGGGTTACATCGTCGTGGACAAGTCGGCAAAAGCGGAGGACGAGCTCTTTGATGTTGCTATCGAAGCTGGAGCTGATGATTTACGCGACGATGAAGATAATTTTGAAATCATTACTTCGCCTGAGAATTTCGAAACCGTAGTTACGGCTGTTAAAGAAGCGGGTGTCGAGCCTCAAGTCGCTGAGGTATCAATGGTCCCTCAGAACTACATCAAGCTCGAAGGGCAGGATGCGCGGCAGATGTTGAAGCTGATGGAAGCGCTTGAAGACCATGATGATGTGCAGAAGGTCTCGGCGAATTTCGACATCAGCGAAGCCGACATGGCCGCCGCGTAAAAACAGGAGCAGGAAGCAGGAGCAGGGGCAGACTCACCGCGTCTCCCTTTCACCGCATCTCCCTGTCACCGTGTCCCCGCGTCCCGTATCACCCCGTCTCCCCGTCACCCCGTCTCCGTGTCGCCGGTTACCTCAGCCAAATCACTATTTGCCGGTCCCTGAATCACATGCCCATACGCATCGTAGCGCGAGCCATGACACGGGCAATCCCACGTCGTCTCTAAGCTATTCCAGTTAACCACACACCCAAGATGCCGGCAGATCGCTGACCGCTCATGGGCCACTCCATCCTCATCTCGATACACCGCTACTTTTGTTAGACCACGCCGGATGATAGCGCCTGAGCCAAGATCGATCTCATCAACGGAATCAACCTCACCCGGCAACACCAGGTCGATGTACTCCGTAGCCACGTTCAGGTTCTCTTTGGCAAACTCAGGTATCGCCCGCAAAGTTTTACGCGAAGGATCGTAAATTTCGGCCCACTCATTATCGCGGCCCACAATCAGATCCGTGAGCAACATCCCGGCAATGGTTCCATGCGTCATGCCGTTGCCGGAATCACCAGTCGCGATATAAACATTCGCAGCATCGTTCGGATTGTGACCGATAAACGCCAGACTATCGACTGGCTCCATCACCTCGCCCGACCAGCGATACTCAATCTTCTCGATCATCGGGAACCGAGTTTGAGTCCAATCCTCCAGTGCAGCGAACCGCTCAATCGCGTCGTCTTCTTGGCCGGTCTTATGATCTTCACCGCCGACGATGAGTACATCGTACGAGCCGATCGTCTCGAGTCTCACATAGTGATAAGGGTCGGGAGTGTCCCAATACAACGCACGCGTGATAGAGCCGGTAGGCACGCGCGCGCCGATTACGTACGTCTGATATGCAGCTTGCTTGGTGTGAATCGAAATGAGATCGTTCACGGGGCTGTTCGTTGCGATCACAACAGCATCAGCTGTGACCACACCACCGTTGCCGGTTTTTATATGTGCAAGCTTTCCACCTTCGATTTCTGTCGCGTGAGTCTCAGTATGTATGCGACCGCCTTTTCGTTTGATCGCTTCAGCCAGTCCAGCGAGATATTTCAGCGGATGAAACTGTGCCTGGCGTGGAAAGAGAAGAGCCGGGCCGGTGTCGAAAGAATCCCAAGGCACTCGACTGACCTTCTCAACATCAATCAGCCCGGTACGATGCGCCGCGGCCAACTCGTCATCGAGTATCTCGAGCGAATCTTCCGGAGGGACAAACAGGTAACCATCGAGCCGCTCAAATTCGCAATCAATCTGGTCGTCATTCACGATCCGCTCAACACAATCGATAGAGGCACGGTGACTCTGCGCCGCTAGTCGCGCCCCTTCTTCGCCGTGCAGACGCTCCAACTCGAAATAACGATCATCCAAAGCAGTTACCAGGTGTGCGGTCGTCCTCCCAGTCATGCCACCGCCAACCGGACCATCGTCGAGCACAATTACCGCTTTACCTTCCTGGGCCAGCAAGTAGGCTGTCGTCATGCCCGCGATGCCCGCACCCACTACGCACACATCTGCAAACGCCTTTTTAGTCAAGGGCGTCTCGAGCAGTGATGATGCAACTGTGTCCATCCAGACGGACCGCGTCTGCAGGGTCTGGTCGTCGAATTTGTCTGCGGTTTTTTGCTTGATTGCTTTAGCCATGAGGTTACTCAAGTCGCCTTTTTGAAGGTCTGCCTGACCGATTTTTAGTAGTTCAGCCTGTAGTCTTACGGTACGAAGCTGCTATTCGAATGTCTCGTTTTTGCACCCTCCGCAGCAGCTTTGCGACCGTTAAGCCCGTGATGTATGTAGCAGCAAGGCGAGTGCCCATACTGATTCGGGGCATCCGCGTCATGGCGCGCTAGACCGGCGTCAGAAGTTGTTACTGGTATGCGGGTTGACTGTGGTAATCGCAGGGAGCAAGGGCCTGGGTTGCAGAGCGTCCCCATTTGTCAGCAGCTCACCCCTCACCGGCAATGGATAGGAAGAAGCGAATTTCGCCGCATGCAAGTTTGTTCGGCACCAGTGACTTGGTGAGTCGCTCGCGGTGTGTGGTTATCGTCGCGCACTCTTTTGACGAGTTAATTGGGGCTGGCGGGATGATCTCGCGACTGCGAGATATAACGGTTGTTCACGTTACCAAAAGTTCGCGTTCTCCGGAAAGATCGGAATCGTCACCGGAGAGGGATGACGTGTGTGTTTCCGCACTCGCGTTGGCCAATGTGCCTTCCGATCGCATCATCGAGTTCGCGATTAGTGATATTCGGGAACCGCACGCGCTGGCCGATTTGGCAAAAAGGCTCTCAACATTTCTCACACGCTTTAGGCCGGACGTTGTACTTACGCATCCTTACGAAGGTGGTCATCCGGATCATGATGCGACAGCATTTGCCACACATGCCGCGTTGCGACTGATGCGAAGCAACGGTTTCGAGTCACCGGCGTTGTTTGAGATTGCACTTCACCCATCACATGATGGCGAACGGCGAGAGCTCGATTTCCTTCCCGGAGAGTGGCATGAGACAACCACTCTTGTGCTCGACGAAGAAACGCGGAAGTTGAAGCGGCGGATGTTCGAGTGCGTTTCAGTTCAGGAACGTAACTTGAAGGGCACCACATTAAGTCGTGAAAAGTTTCGGCGCTCACCTAATTATGATTTTTCCACTGCGCCTAATGCCGGCCGACCTGCGTATGAGGATTTTTATCGCGGTATGACTGGGAGCGAGTGGCAGTCAGTGGCGCAGCAAGCGCTGGCTGAACTCTTTCCGTCCGAAACTTCGCACAACCGAGCTAATCGAGCAAACATCGATGCAAATCCCCGTGCGCACTCATCGCCTGAAAACTCAGCGCATACGAATTAAAATTCACTGTAGTATACTGGCGCCGCTTTAATGGGTAACAGGGTAAAAGGGGAACGGGAATTTCCTTTGCCCTTTTAACCGGTTTCCCTGTTCCCCTCAGTGTTTGGCTAGCAGAGTCTAATGCGCGTCTTAGGAATCGATCCAGGCAGCGATACGACCGGCTGGGGAGTCCTCGAGGGCGACAACCGTCGTTACCGTCTGGTGGAGTACGGTGCAATCAAATGTTCGTTGGGCCAGCGCTTCTCAACGCGCCTCTTACAAATTTCCAACGGTATTGAAGAAATCATCGCACGTCTCCAACCAGATGCGTGCGCGATCGAAGATGGCTTCCTCGCCACCAACGTAAAAGTAACTTTGAAACTCGGACAGGTACGAGGCGTTGCGATCCTCGCAGCCGAGAGGGCTGCCCTCCAGATTCACGAGTACTCACCTCGTCGAGTCAAACAAACAGTTGTGGGGTACGGCAACGCTGAAAAGTCACAAGTGCAGGAAATGGTCCGGATGCTACTTTCGCTTCCGAGCGTGCCTCAACCACACGACGCAGCGGACGCCTTGGCCGTGGCCATTTGTCATTTTCATCATGAAGGTTTAGCTCAACGAATAATTGCCGCCGAAGCAGGAGTAAGGATTCCGGCTTCGGCTGCTACTCGCCGCCGCGTGATTCGCTGATCCTCACGCACTGCGAGTTCTCCAGACAACCTCACCTTGCTAAGGAGGCAGGCCGTGAACAAGCACATACTTTCCTCACTCGTTTTGTTTTTCCTACTTTTCTCAACTGTTCAGGCGCAGACTCGCGTGTCGGGACGTCGCGCGGTAGTGGTAGACGAAAGATTGTCAGTACTACGAGAATCGCCCAACATCTTCGGAAAGCTTATCCGGCGTGTCGGTCGCGGGAGAGCTGTGACAATCTTAGGGCAGAGTCGCAGCCGGAATGAGATTGTCTTCTATCGCGTAGCCGTCTCCAGTCGCACTCGTGGGTGGATGCAACGCGAAGCCTTGGTTTCAGAGAAGTCGCTCGGTGATGATGAAAAATTGCTGCGCCTGATAATGGCTTCGGAGGGATTTGATCTAATTGTGCGTGCTCGCATATTTCTTGATACGTTTCCGCGGTCCCCCGTGCGTCCCATGGTTTTATTGTTAATTGGCAAAGCGGCAGAGGCGGCGGCAATCAGACTGTCTCGCGAAGCGATGCGCCGACTGAATGAAGAGGAAATGAAAGGGGGCGGCGCTCCGACTTTCTCATACTTCTTGAATTACAGTGGACTTGATCGTTATAACCGTCACGGTATCAGATTCACATTCGATCGAACGGAAGCTCGGTTTCGATATGACGGCGCTGCGTGGCGCGAAATCATGCGGCGCCACCCTCGGAGTGATGAGGCGATTGAAGCACGGAAACGGCTCGACGTACGGCGATCATCAAAGGATTAACTCGCCGCGTAGCGGCGCGGTGAGTTTAGCCCGGCATTTCAACGCCGGGGTAGTCATAAAAGCTTCGGTGTCGCGTCGCGACGCCTGAATTCAATC
>DATEDU010000197.1:0-14548 GCA_035281525.1 Pyrinomonadaceae bacterium
TGTTGGCGGCGGACGTGCACATTACCGCCCGGCAGCTGGGTCAGGATCAATCTGGAACGGCCGTCTTGATTCTCTCGCGCGCCGGGGGCGGCTGGAAGCTCGCTGGCATTGAGCTGTTTGAAGTGAGGTAATCAAGAGTCGAGAGTCGGGAGTCTCGAGTCTGGAGTCAGGAGTCAGAAGTCAGAAGCAAGAGTAAACCAGCGTTACTCGACCGTCTTGCAGGCTCACCTGCTTCCTGCATCTGCACCTGCCGCCTGGTTCTGACTCTTGACTCCAGACTCCAGACTCGAGACTCATTCTTGTGATGCCCGAACTATCATCCATTGAACGACGCGCCGCACGGATTAAGCTCCTCTTGATGGACTGTGACGGCGTGCTCACCGATGGCCGCCTGTGGCTCCTCGAGAGTGGTGACGAACAAAAGAGCTTCAATGTCCGCGATGGCCTCGGACTCGACTTATGGCATCGCGCGGGACATAAGTCGGGCATTATTTCGGGAAGGAACTCAACTGCGGTCGAACGCCGTGCACAGATCCTTGGCATTCAGTACGTGCGGCAAGATTCGTCCAACAAGCTTAAGGATTTTACCGAGCTCGTCTCGATGGCAAAACTGGATGAAAGTGAGGTCGCCTTTGTTGGCGACGATTTGAATGACATCCCACTGATGCGGCGGTCGGAACTGGCGATTGCAGTTGCGGATGCTTCGGAGGATACAAAAGCCGCGGCGCATTATGTGACGCACGCGAAGGGAGGCTTCGGCGCCGTCCGGGAAACGGTGGAGCTGATCCTCAGGGCTCAGGGCCGCTGGTCAGACGTGATTGAGAGATACACAAAGGGCTAATCGTGAACCGCGAAGCGGTTTCGTCCTCCAGCCCAACGTTGCCGCGCTTTGGCGGCTACGTTGGGTTAGGGCGGAAAAAAAACGCAACCCCATCCGGGGTTGCGACGAATTTGAAAATGAACACGACCCAGGGTTGCCTGACGGCAACCCTGGGCTGGCTTACCGAACCGCTTCGCGGTTCATCAGGAACCGAATGCTTAGTTTCAAATACCGACTGTCCAACCTAAATCCTTCCGTTGACAGTTGCGGCACACTTAACTATCTTTCGCGATGTCACCCCCCTGCTAAGCGGGCGTAACTCAATGGTAGAGTGTCAGCTTCCCAAGCTGAAAGTTGCGAGTTCGAGCCTCGTCGCCCGCTCCAATTCTCTAGTAATACCTTAGAACAATAGGTGACCTTTATAGGGGAAGTTCCCTGCGCTTATGTCGTCCCGCATGTCGAGCCGCGCCTCTTTGATACCCGCAAAAACACCTGTCCCACTGCCGTTTACAAAAGGATGTTGGCAGCGTCCCTGGACTTCTCCGACCAGGTTGGGGCAGTCCACATACTTGGCCGTAAATACATACGTCGTCGTGAACGTGCCAGGCTGGCCGTTATATGTACCGACGAAGATCTCGGTTCCCGTCTCGTAGTAAGCTCCGCTCGGTGAGCATGTGCCGGGTTCGACGAAGACGTAGTGACAACCCGAGAGAGACCCAGTCATAGTGAGGGCATAACTGGCCCCAGCACCCTCCGTGTGGGTACATTGGCCATCTGCGTCAAAATAGCCGATCCCTGATATCTGTTTCGCTCCCTCATTCCGCATTGGAGCGGGACCGGCGAAGACAGCACTGATAAATACCATCATCGTCAAGGCCGTGAGCGCTAAAACTGGAAATCGTCGTTTCATGATCTTATCTCCTGTTAAGTAATTTAGTCGTTTGTGTCCTTAAGACTGCCGAGGTCGGTGCGCATTACAAAAATCAATGCCCAGGCCATATAATGTGCCGGAGCAAGCAGGCATTCGTCAGGAAGCCTTCCCCACAATTCCTTTCTGCCTTCGCGCAAAGTTAGTGGCAGGCGCTCGGCAACGTCCTTGCAAAAGCGTGGGAATTTTGTGGGAAAATTCTTACCTGAAGGTGAGCTAATAGATGCGCAGGTCAGACAAGCCGTCGTATGAATTCGGTCCTTTTCGCTTGGATGCGGCCGAATATACCCTATCGCGCGACGGGCGAGTCATTCCTCTATCGCCGAAAGTGTTTGAAACCTTGCTGGTGCTGGTTGAAAACAGCGGTCACGTTGTGGACAAGAACGAGTTATTCAAACAAGTCTGGCAAGATGTTGTTGTTGAAGAAACAAATCTGACCAAGAACATCTCGATCTTGCGCAAGATATTAAGCGAGGGCGATGGGGAGAGATCCTTTATCGAAACGGTTCCCAAGCGCGGCTATCGTTTTGTCGCTCCTGTCAGGAAATCTGGTTCCGAAGATAGCGAAAACGGATCGAAATCGGCCACGTCTTTAGATAACAAGATCGCGGTGCTTCCGTTCGCAAACTTTAGCGCCGATCAGGAAAACGACTATTTCTGTGACGGGCTGGCGGAAGAGCTGCTGAATGCGCTGGCAAAAATAAAAGGTCTGAAGGTTGCAGCTCGGACGTCCTCATTTTCGTTTAGGGAAAAGAACGTCGATGTCGGCGAAATTGGGGCTGCACTCGGTGTCAATACGGTGGTGGAAGGTAGCGTCCGAAAATCTGGTAACCGGCTGCGTATCACCACTCAACTTATAAACGTCTCGGACGGCTTTCATATTTGGTCCGGGCAATACGACCGCGAGCTAAGCGACATTTTCGGTTTGCAAGCGGAGATCACTCTGGCGATCGTCGATTCGCTAAAATTGAATCTACTGGGCGGCCAGCGCAGCGATATTCTTCGGCGTTCTACCGACAATCCTGAGGCATATTCGCTCTATTTGCACGGACGCTTCTTTTGGAACAAGCGAACCACGGAGGATGTGATGAGGGCCATCCGCTACTTTGAAGAGGCAATCGATCTTGACCCAAATTATGCGCTGGCTTACACCGGGATCGCCGACTGCTACAACGCGTCTGGATTTTCGTACGACCTTGGGCTGCCTGCTGGCGAAGTCATCTCAAGAGCCAAAACGGCGGCTGCGAAGGCTCTTGCGATCGACGACACCCTTGCCGAGGCACAGACCTCCATTGCTTATGCGAAGCTTTTATTTGACTGGGATTTTGAACAGGCCGAAGCCCTTTTTCGACGTGCACTGGAGTTGAACTCGAACTATGTCAACGCACGCCACTGGTATACGCACCTTCTAATAGCCTTGTCTCGGTTTGACGAAGCTCTTGCAGAAGCCGAACGTGCGCTCGAACTCGATCCACTAAGCGCCGTGATGAACACTCACCTCGGCTGGCATTTTATGTGCATCCGCGAATACGATCTGGCGATCGCACAATATCACCGCACGTTTAAGCTGGATCCTGAGTTTGTAGCTGCGCAGTGGTACCTCGGGCTTGCGTTCGAACAGGCTGGCCGATACTCCGAGGCTGAAACCGCATTCCGCGAAGTTTTACTGTCAACGAATCAAGATCAGATCATCAGGGCGGATGCTGCGCACTTCTATGCTGTTTCAGGGCAGCGCGAGAGAGCGTTATCCGAATTTGCGGAACTGGAGAAATTGTCTGAAACAAAGTTCGTATCATCGTTTGGGTTGGCACTTATCTGCGTGGCCCTCGGTGACGACGACCGAGCGTTCGGATATTTTGGAAAGGCGATTCAAGAGCGTTCCGAGATGCTGATCTACCTAAATGTCGATCCGCGGTTTGACCGGATTCGCTCCGATTCACGATTCAAAATGCTCATAAATAGAGTTGGACTACCGCTGCTCCCCGCTACCAACGACAACTCGGGAAACATCCGAGCATAAGTCGCAGGACCGAGGGGTGCATCGATTGGCATTCTAGCTCGCGCGGACGACATTTTGTTTTCATCAAATCATTGAGAGTTAAGAGGAAGGTTAATGTGCCGCTAAAATTTCCACAACTCATTTCGTCGCACCCTTATGCCAATGGCATTAGGGTTGCGCATGAATGTTGCTGGAGCAGATGTTGTTCGGTTTCATTGCATGAAAGGGGTTCAGTTATGCGCAAACTTTTGTTAGCAGTGTTTTGTGCGGTTTGTTTAATTACAGCGGCTGGCGTGGCTGTAGCGCAGGAAAACCAAACGCCAGAGGAAAAAGATAAGAACGCGGCGGAAAAGACCGCCGATAAAGCAAAAGAAACTGGCCAGGAAGTTGGCGACAAGGCCGAGGACGTCAAAGACAAGACGGTAAAGGGCGCCAAAAAGACTGGCGAGAAGACTAAGGAAGTCGTCGGCGAAGCTGGTCAGAAGACAAAAGAGGTAGCCGGCGAAGCTGGTGACAAAGCTGAGGACGTCAAGGACACGACGGTAAAGGGTGCCAAAAAGACTGGCCAAAAGACCAAGGAAGTCGCCGGAGAAGCTGGTCAGAAAACAAAAGAGGTAGTCGGCGAGGCCGGTGATAAAGCCGAAGACGTCAAAGATAAGACCGCCAAGGGAGTGAAGGTCGCGACGAAAGAGTCGAAGGAAGTGGGTGCGGCAGCTGCGGACAAGGCCGGGGATGTCAAAGACAAGACCGTGAAAGGCGCAAAGAAATCCGGCAACTGGCTAACCCGAACCTTCAAGAAGATCTTTTAGTTGCGGTTTGACGTAAAGTAAAAAAACTCGGCCCGTGCAACGGAGCCGCGAACTGCGGAACCGCGAGCGTAGCGAGCGGGTAATCGTTGCTGAATTTATATGCTAACCCGCTCGCTACGCTCGCGGTTCTGAACCTCCGATTTCGTAGCTCGCACAAGCAAGATTCAAGTTGAGGTTCTACGATCATTGACCCCTTACGGGTCTTTTGCATTTTCCCAACGCCTCCTCACGCGTCATAATCAGTGACAACGCACGAGTAAATATAGGCGCGGAGGAGAATGTCTCATGCCGGCGTTGATCTTCGATCTTGACGGTACTCTCATCGACACGGTTTATGCCCATGTCTTTTCGTGGCAGCGAACCTTAGCTGAGGCAGGCATGGCTATCGACGGCTGGCGTATTCACCGGCGCATCGGCATGAGTGGCGGCCTCTTTACTCGAGCCGTTGCTCGCGAACTGGACCGCGAGATCTCACCCGACGAAGCTGATTCGATTCAACGCAGACACGAGGAATTGTTCCAGCAGATTTTGCCAGAGCGCCGTCCACTTCCTGGCGCGATTGAACTTTTACGTCTTCTGCGGAAGCAGAAAGTGCCACATGGCATTGCCACTTCAGGACGTCGCCCGGAAATTGACGCGTCACTGGACGCTCTCGGTGTTGGCCCAGAGACGATAGTGGTCGAGCGCGGCCATGTGCTGCGCGCCAAGCCTGCTCCTGATTTATTCCTTAACTGCCAACAACGGTTGGGCGTACCGGCCCAAGATTGCTTTGTCGTAGGCGATGCAGTCTGGGATCTCCTGGCGGCTCGGCGAGCGCGAATGCTGTCAATCGGGCTGCTGAGCGGTGGGTATGGGGAAGACGAGCTGATCCAGACCGGAGCATTCCGTGTTTATCGCGATGCCGCCGAGTTGCTCAAGTCACTAGACGAGCTGGGTGTCTTACCATAAGCATTTTTCATTTATCTTAGCCATCCCATTCCTTTCATAGTGACAATCGCAGCAACTATTGACATTACCAAATGACAAATGAAAAATGACAAATGGCAAATGACAAATGTCCGGAGGTGACCCATGAAAGCCTTGCTGGTTTTACCTCTTCTCGTGTTGCTTCTTCCCACGACTCAGAATCCCATTACGTCAACTAACGACTCTCAAGTATCAGTACTGGGTTTCAAATGGACTAAGGGACGGCTCACGCTGGAACAAGCGAAGTCCGCAAGCGTCCCTCCAGCCGAAGCGATGATCCCGGCCAACCGAAACTTCGAACGCAATCGGAGGATCAACGATCCGGCAGGCGTTCGTGATCCGAACCTTGACACCCTCGACGGTCGTCGAGCCGCGATGGATAGGAACGTTGAGGAGTCGAGGACACAGCCTGCGAAATCGCTCGACGGGTACAGGTACCGAGTCAAGCTGCAGAACGCCAGCTCAAAAGTGATCGAAGTTCTGTTCTGGGAGTATCAGTTCAAAGAAATTGCCAATCCGTCGAGCATCTCTCGAAGGCAGTTTCTGTGTGGTGTGAACATCAAGCCGGGCAAGGACAAAGAAATTCAGGCATTCAGTCTTTCGGGACCAACGGATGTGATCAGCGTTGCCAGTTTGTCGGACAAGTCGAAAAACCTTTTTCAGGAAGGTATTGTGATCAATCGCGTCGAATTCTCCGATGGATCAATCTGGCAGCGTAAAGATTGGAACTTTGGTGAGATCAGGTTGAGCTACCAGAGAGCTATCGCCACGCCCTGGAGCGGCGAAATGTGCCGCGGCCTGTAAACTAAATCAAGATTGATACTCGAATCTCGCGACGTCGGACTCGCCCAAGATGACAGTGTCGCCACTGTTCAATGAGGTTTCAGTGACTCGATCCGACTTCGGGTCATTCACAAATGTCCCGTTACGCGAGCCCTGATCTGTAATCACTACGCGTCCGTCTTTCACCCCTATCCACACATGAGTCTTCGAAATACGCGGGTCAGAAAGGACGATCTGCGAGAGCGACGAATCGCGCCCAATAAAAGATCCTTCCGGCTTAACATCAAATGTCTGTCCCGCTAGTACACCGGAAACAAATTTGATCGAGCCATAATTGATCTCAGGAATGATGGCTACAGTACGCGATAGATCAATCGTTGAAGATCGATCGACGCCGGCCGCGACCTCAGGCGCCGTCTGCGGAAAGCTTGGACCAGGAGCGGGCGACGGCGTGTACGCCGGTGCAGGATTGGCACTCGCGGCTGGTGAAGGACTAGCACTCGCGGCTGGTGAAGGATTAGGGCTCGCGCCTGCCATTGGCGAATACGCGGGAGAAGGAGTTGCGATTCCCGTTGACGGTCGTGGCGCTTGTTTCTTTCTTCTGCGCATCAGCAGGAACACGACAACACCAATTACGAGGACGGCAATGAAGATAAAAAGGATTACCAGGACACCGATGATGATCCAACCTTTAGAAATCCCAGACTTATCGTTTCCAGCCGAAATCTGCTGCTGACTATCCTGGACTAACCGGGCGACTTCGGAATGCTGTGGGAACAGACGACGGACTTCTTCAAACTTCGGAATGGCATTCGAGTACTGCTGATCCCAGTAGAGCTCCAATCCTTCTCGATATGCTCTGTCTGCCACGCCCAACTCGTTACTGACACCTGCTTCTTTGACAAACTCCTGCACCGTGCTCGACGGGACCACGAATGCAAACCCCGACACTTCCTGATTGTTGACCCGATCGCCGCCGAAAGTAAGGAGACCGACAACTTCACCCTGGTCAGTCATCACCGGCCCACCGGAATTTCCATGCGTAGCCGGCGCGCTTACCTGAAGCACAGGAGCACCGCTGGAAGAACTCTTCCGCGCCGAGATCTTGCCGTCAGTAATTGATGCTTCGAGAGCCGATTTCGAGTCAAGGATTCCAGAATTGAAAGTGTCCGCAGCACCCGGATAACCCAGCACCGTAATATGATCCTGAAGTTTAATCGAATCCGAATTGCCCAGCACGAGTATCGGAGCATTCTTGACTTCAATCTTGATCACAGCCACATCTTTGCCCTGACCAACCGGCGCGCCGTACTCCTTCTCTTCAAATTCGTAAACACTCCCGTCGGGAATAATGACGTGGTGAAAAATCCTCCGGTCAGTCAGTCGAGAATAGTTCCTGATGTAGTTGATGTTATCTCTAGTTAATGCGTTTGGATTGGCGTTGTAATCGCGAGCAACTTGTTGAGTGAGTTGGTAGAAGAGAAGTTCGTTGGCCACTTCATCTCCTTTTTGCTTTATTTCGTGCGACGTATTGATCACGTGCGCGTTTGTAACGATGTAACCATCTGCATGGATGAAGAAGCCAGAGCCGAGCCCGATGTAAGAGACCTGGTAGTTCTTTGGTTGGCGATTCGGAGGAGCGAAATAAAATACGCCGGCGACGCCATCGATAATCCGTACCACTGACGGTTTGCTGAACATTGCCAAACGCTCACCTTCAGTGACAGCCCCGACTACAAACCCATTTTGAGTTGGCAGCAATGCCCCGATCAGGAACAGCATGGCCGTTGCGACAAGAAAAAGTCTGCGCATCATGAAGGCTCCTTGGAAGGTGTTAACTTGTTTATCGTAATGATTAAGGTCACGCTGCCAGTGCTCGGACAACGTTCGAAAGTGAGGTTTTTCTAGTCGAATTCCGAAGGAAAGTCAATACCTGTTATACTCAGGGCGTTTAGTTTGGAGGAAGCCGGAGAAATGTCAGATCCGTCTCGCTTTACGTTAATCTGCCCCTGTTGCGAAGCCACGTTGTCCATCGACGCCCAGACGGGCTCGCTCATCTCCCACGAGGAAAAAGCTAAACCGTTGGCGTCTTTCGACGAGATGGTTAAAGGGCTGGACAAGCAGAAACAAGTACGCGATTCAATCTTTGCCCAGGAACTTAGCTCGATGAAGGATCGCGATCGTATCCTTGAAGAGAAGTTTCAGGAGGCCATGAAACGCGCCGATAAGGAGAAGGGCAAGCCTTATCACAATCCGCTCGATCTCGACTGACGAGCGCATTGTTCCAACAGGGGCTCTCCACAGATTACACAGATTAAAAACATTGCCAAATGCCGATTGCCAATTGCCAATTTGCTTTCTGTCGCACTGTGCAACTTAGACTGCGCTTGCCTATAAACACACTGATTCGGGGTTAGATCAATTGGCAATCGGCAATTGGCAATCGGCAATCTTCTAATCTGTGTAATCTGCGGATGATAAAATTGCGTTCCTGCGTGCTCTCCGAGTCGTGAATTCCGACAACTAATTTGCTCGACCAAGTGGGAAGGATGGTATGAGACTACCCAAGTCGTTTGTTGGTCTAAGTTTGATAATTGTTCTTCTTAGCGCGTTGACTGTGCGGGCTCAGACCTTCGACGTCAAAACACATACGCTGAAGAACGGGATGAAGATTCTCGTTCAGCCCGATCACACGATTCCCAATGTCGCGCTCTACATTTTCTACCGGATTGGGTCGCGCAATGAACGACCGGGCACCACAGGGTTGTCGCACTTCTTTGAACACATGATGTTCAATGGCGCGAAAAAGTACGGCCCCGGGATGTTCGACCGCACGATGGAGGACGCAGGCGGCTCGAACAATGCATACACCAGCCGCGATCTCACTGTCTATCAGGACTGGTTTCCGCGGTCGCAGCTCGAGTTGATCTTCGATCTCGAAGCCGATCGCATTCGCGACCTCAGTTTCGATCCTAAAGTCATCGAGTCAGAACGTGGCGTCGTAGCCAGCGAACGTCGCACATCAGTTGAAAACAATAACTTCGGAATTCTGTTCGAGCAGCTTTATGCCACAGCCTACACAGCACATCCGTATCAGTGGCCAGTACTGGGTTGGATGGTGGATATCGAGAATTGGAAGACTGAGGACCTAAAACGTCACTTCGAGATGGGCTACTCGCCGAGCAACGCAACGATGGTAGTAGTGGGCGACGTGACGTTCGAAGAGATCGTTAAGCTGGCGGAGAAGTATATCGAGCCGATCCAATCTCATGATCCTCCGGCCAAGATCACGACAAAAGAACCCGAGCAGCAAGGCGAACGGCGGGTGACAGTGCGTAAGTTCGCGCAACTGCCGCTGCTAATGATCGGGTATCACGTGCAAGCTAGTAGCGATGCTGACTATTACCCAATGCAAGTTTTGCAGGTCATATTGTTTTCTGGTCAGAGCTCGCGAATGTACCAGCGAATTGTCGACAAAGATCAATTGGCTTTGGGCATCTCCGGTGGGGCCGGATTTACTTTCGATCCCGGTCTGTTCACTATCACTTCTCAGCTGAAAGCAGGCGTCGCTCCGGAGGCGGTTGAAAAAGCGATTTACGAAGAGCTGAATAAGGCGAAAGCGGGAACGATAACCGATCAGGAGTTGGAAAAAGCAAAGAACATTCTGCGAGCGAACTTCTATCGGCAGATGAAGACAATTAGCGGCCGCGCAAATTCGCTCGGTCAGTATGAAGTGTTCTTTGGCGATTACCAGAAACTGTTTACGGCCGCGGATGAGTTTGCGAAAGTCACCAAGGATGACGTGAAGCGCGTAGCAGAGAAGTATTTTGCGGAAAAGAATCGGACTGTCGCGACACTGATTCCCGATCAGGCTCAACCAAGCACTGCAGGACAGCCGGGCAAACAATAAGGTGTCGGGTGTCAGGTGCCGGGTGTCGGTAAGACATAACCCCGCACCTGGCACGCGGCACGCGGCACCCGACACCACCTAAGGGGACAGAAATCATGAAGCGGGTTTTAGCGTTCTCACTACTGGGGTTGCTCTTAGCGCACTTTGCCGTACTGCCTACCAACGCGCAGGGACAACTCAAACTTCCACCGTACAAAAAAGTGAAGCTGAAAAACGGCATGACGCTGCTGTTAATGGAACAGCGTGAGGTGCCCTTGATCAGTTTTAATCTTGTAGTAAAAGCCGGATCAGTTGTAGACCCCGTGGGAAAGGAAGGTCTCACTTCAGTAACGGCAGCGTTGTTGCGCAAAGGCACTAAGACTCGTACTGCGGATCAGATTTCCGCCGAGCTCGATTTTATCGGCGGCACCTTCAACGCCGGCACGAGTTCCGACTTAACGAACGGCGCAGCAGAATTTGTAAGCAAAGACGTTGCAAAAGGCTTGGACTTGCTCTCTGACGTTTTGTTGAATCCGCAGTTTCCGCAGGAGGAGCTAACAAAGCTGATTAAACAGAGGATTGACGGAATCAAGTCAGCAAAAGATCAGGCGCAAGGCGTAATCGGAAATTACTTCAACGCGTATTTGTACGGCTCGCATCCTTACGCCCGGCCCACCGGCGGTGATGAGCAGTCCCTCGCAGCGATCACACGCGCCGATGTTGCGAAGTTCTATCAGGACTACTACACCCCTTCAAATACGATAATGGCAGTTGTCGGCGACTTTGCGACAGCTGATGTTGAACGCATGATCGGTGAAAAGTTCAACGGGTGGCCTGACAAGACTGCGCCCGCGGCAAGTATTCCCGAGGCTGCGCCCCAGAATGGGAAGCGTTTGTTGTTGATCGACAAGCCGGATTCGACTCAAACCTTTTATCGCATCGGCAACATTGGTATTGCACGTACGAATCGCGATCGGGTGTACATCGACGTGGTGAACACGCTGTTCGGCGGACGGTTCACTTCGATGCTGAACTCTGAACTGCGCATCAAGACGGGCCTAACCTACGGTGCGGGCTCGTTCTTTGACGAACGCAAGACACGCGGCCCGTTCGTTATCTCCACCTTTACGAAGAATGAGACTACGGAGAAGGCTATCGACATGACGCTCGAAATTCTCAAACGGCTTCATGAAAAGGGCGTCACCGAAGAGGAGCTGAAGTCGGCGAAGACTTACATTAAAGGACAATATCCACCGGAAATCGAGACTTCGGATCAGTTGGCCGCTCTGATCGCCGAGCTTGAGTTTTATGGATTGGACGAGCGTGAAGTGAATGAACTCTACGCACGGATCGATGCGATGACTCTTGCCGACGCCAAGAGAGTGATCGATCAGTATTACCCGAAAGATAACTTGGTGTTTGTGCTGATTGGCAAAGCAAACGACATTCAAGCAATTGCCAAGAAGTACGCTCCGAAGATGGATACGAAATCGATCACCGAGCCGGGCTTTCAGTTGAAAGGGAATTGAGAGTTATGAGTAAGCGAGTTTTCGTGTGTTTTCGTGGAGCAGTGTTTGCCGGATTGATAATGCTCTGCGCCGGAGGTATAGCGTTAGCCCAAGATCCCGAAACTCGACAAACCAACGCGGCAACCGCTCGGCAACTCTCCAGTCGTGATCCGGAAGTACGTCGTACTGCGGCCGAAGAGTTGGCACGAGTAGCCGCGGTCGATCAAAAGAAATTACTCGAGGGATATCACGTTCAGGAAAGGGATCGAAAAGTACGCTTAGCATTAGAGTGGGCTTTGTACCGGGTTGGGAAAGCAGATGCCTTGTATCGCGTCGTTCGAGAGCTCGACTCGTCACGTTACGATCAGGCCGCGGGTTATCTCGCGCAGCTCGACAGTCCAAATCTCATTTATCCGTTACTGAAAGCGCAGGACAGCACACCGCGAATCACGGCTGGTTTATTGGAAGCTCTTGGTCATCTTGGAGATAATGACAGCTTGGAAGTGATCAACCCGTATCGCGAGTCGGTTGCGCTCGGCGTCGCCGAAGCTGCGGAAACTGCGTTCGATCGTATCGAAGCTCGTCTTGCTCAAGATGAACCAGGCAAGCCCAGCCGTCCCCGTACCGTCAGCAAGACCCAAGCCACCTCTCCTTAGTCAATTACCGCGTCCGGCGAGCACTCGAATAATGGTCGGCGCGTTCGCCAGCAGCATCGTGATCCACGTTGCGGGCCGCCGATAGTCTTCCGCCAGGTAGAAGATCCGGGGCGGAAAGTAGATCAAAAGCGCGATAAAGGTTAGGAAGAAAAGATTACCCGCAACGTTAGTAAAGCTCGTGGCCTCCATTGTGGGAAATTCTCTGAGGGCGATGTTCCAGAACACTTGAAACAGGATCATGTTGACGAAAATGCACAAGTCGCCAAGCTGTTCGCTTCGCACATCGCGCAGGAACGGTTTCACAGGTTTGGTCGGTGGAATGAAATAACGATAAACCAGCGCCGTTTGGACCACACAAAACACCAGAGAGACAATCACCAGCGGCACAAACAATGCGGGACTCATCTCTCTCCTGCCGTAAATCAAGCCTTGCAGGAGGCTCATCACTACGGATGTAAGGAAGATTGAAAGCACAAAATAGAACATCCAACTGAACAAGCAGCCAAAGTGAGAACAACCCGCCGCGAGCTTGGATTTTGCAGCCGCCGCCGCTTGCTTTTGTCGTTCATGGAAGTGCCAGCGTTTGAGAACAGCGCCCGCCGCGGGCAGGACAAACATCATGAGGGCGCAAACCAGCAAAATAAATTGTGCATCAGCTTCGTTTTCGGTAGCCCTGCGAATCACGTCGAGAAAATAGTTGGTCATCACCACGATTAACCCGAGGTTGATGACAAAGACCAGGATATCCAGGAGCAGACCACGATTGATTTCGGCAAGAATGCTGCGGATTCTCATGTTTGGGAGTTATAACATGGTCTACGCTATACTGCTTCGTCGCGCATGCACCGCAATCTCCGCACATTTCTCGATCTACTCAGAAAAGAAAATGAAATCATCGCCATAGAAGCAGAGGTAGATCCGTACCTCGAAGCTGCGGAGATCCATCGCCGTGTCATCGAGCGCGGTGGACCAGCCTTACTGTTCAATCGCATCAAAGGCAGCCGTTATCCGGTGGTAACGAATCTGTTCGGCACGGAACGACGCATCAGTCTTGCCTTCGGTCCAAAGCCTGAGGCACTAGTGCGCAAATTTGTTCACGTGGGCGAGTCACTGTTGCCGCTACGCGGTTCGGAGTTGTGGAAACATCGCTCACTCGCGGTTGAAGCGCTGAAACTCGGAACACGCAACACCAATCAAGCGCCCGTGACCGAGGTCGTCGACCAGCCAGCAAGACTCAATGAGCTGCCGGTGTTAACCACTTGGCAAGAGGATGGCGGGCCGTTCATTACGCTGCCGCTCGTCTACACCGAAAACCCGCGCACGAAGAAGCATAACCTTGGCATTTACCGCTTGCAGGTCTATGACTCGGAATCAACCGGTTTGCACTGGCAAATTCAAAAAGGCGGCGGCTTTCACTACGCAGAAGCTGAAGCGCTGGGCCAGGCGCTTCCAGTCACAGCCTTTCTCGGCGGCCCGCCCGCATTGATTCTTGCCGCCATTGCTCCGCTGCCTGAGGATATTCCTGAACTTGTGCTCGCGTCTTTGTTAGCTGGTAAGAAAATTAATATGACAAAGAACCCGTTAAGCCGGGGTCATCGGCTCGCCGCGGAAGCTGAATTTGCATTGGTAGGTTCTGCGCCGCCTGGTCTCAGGAAGCCGGAAGGGCCGTTCGGCGATCACTACGGTTACTACTCATTGCAACACAACTATCCTGTCTTCAACGTTGAAGCTGTCTTTCATCGTCGCGACGCTATCTATCCCGCAACTGTTGTTGGCAAACCGCGACAGGAAGACTTTTTCATCGGCGACTATTTGCAACAACTACTGTCACCGCTGTTCCCATTAGTCATGCCGGGCGTGCGCGACTTGTGGACTTATGGCGAGACTGGTTTCCACTCATTGTGTGCAGCCGTAGTGCGTGAGCGTTATGGAAGAGAGGCGTTGGTGTCAGGTTTTCGCATTCTGGGGGAAGGGCAACTTTCGCTCACAAAGTTCCTCATGCTTACGGACACGCCGCAGGATCTTCATGATTTTCCAAAATTACTCGAGCACATTTTGGCTCGTTTCAATCCCGAAACAGATCTTTTCATCTTCTCCAATGTATCGATGGACACGCTCGACTACACCAGTGGCAAAGTCAACGAAGGGAGTAAGGCGATCATGCTTGGGTTGGGAGATGCTCGGCGTGAG